>NZ_JAODJG010000024.1:0-22279 GCF_028156745.1 Streptococcus gwangjuensis | reverse complement strand
TATGGAAGTCGCTTAGCTCTAGGGAGTTTAGCTCAGCTGGGAGAGCATCTGCCTTACAAGCAGAGGGTCAGCGGTTCGATCCCGTTAACTCCCATAGGTCCCGTAGTGTAGCGGTTATCACGTCGCCCTGTCACGGCGAAGATCGCGGGTTCGATTCCCGTCGGGACCGTTAGAATAACGAAAGTTATTTTAGACTCGTTAGCTCAGTTGGTAGAGCAATTGACTTTTAATCAATGGGTCACTGGTTCGAGCCCAGTACGGGTCATACATGCGGGTTTGGCGGAATTGGCAGACGCACCAGATTTAGGATCTGGCGCTTAACGGCGTGGGGGTTCAAGTCCCTTAACCCGCATTAAGATATAATAAATGAGCCGGCTTAGCTCAGTTGGTAGAGCATCTGATTTGTAATCAGAGGGTCGCGTGTTCAAGTCATGTAGCCGGCATTTTTAGATAGAAGAAAACAGTGCGAACGTAGTTCAGTGGTAGAACACCACCTTGCCAAGGTGGGGGTCGCGGGTTCGAATCCCGTCGTTCGCTTAGAGAGGCCGGGGTGGCGGAACTGGCAGACGCACAGGACTTAAAATCCTGCGATTGGTAACGATCGTACCGGTTCGATTCCGGTCCTCGGCATAAACTAATGAGCACCCTTAGCTCAACTGGATAGAGTACCTGACTACGAATCAGGCGGTTAGAGGTTCGACTCCTCTAGGGTGCATTTTTCTATTTAACTCGGGAAGTAGCTCAGCTTGGTAGAGTACTTGGTTTGGGACCAAGGTGTCGCAGGTTCGAATCCTGTCTTCCCGATTAATTATCTGGATATTTAAGGTATCTTTTTTATTTACTCTTCGTCAACTGTAGTGGGTTGAAGAAAAGCTAAGCTCGAGGAAGGACAAATTTCGTCCTTTCTTTTTTGATATTCTGAGCGATAAAAATCCGTTTTTTGAAGTTTTAAAATTTCCGAAAATCAAAGGCATTGCGCTTGATCAGTTTTATGAGATTATTGGTCGCTTCCAATTTTGCGTTGGAATAGTGTAACTGAAGGGCGTTGATAATCTTCTCTTTATATTTCAGAAAGGTTTTCAAGACAGTCTAAAAAAGAGGATGAATCTTCTTTAGATTGTCCTCAATGAGTCCAAAGAATTTCTTCGGGTTCTTATTCTGAAAGTGGAAAAGCAAGAGTTGATAGAGATGATAGTGGTCTTTCAAGTCTTCGGAATAGCTCAAAAGCTTGTCTAGAATCTCTTTATTGGTTAAGTGCATGCGAAAAGTAGGGCGATAAAAACGCTTATCGCTAAGTTTATGACTATCCTGTTGAATGAGTTTCCAGTAACGCTTGATAGCCTTGTATTCATGAGATTTTCGCTTAAACTGATTCATGATTTGGACACGCACACGCCTTATAGCACGGCTAGGATTTATGGAGTAAAACAGTCCAGTCAACTGTGCTAACTTGAGTCTAGAAATCCGAAAAGTTTTATGGTTATAAGAAGACCACTAAATCACTTAATTGCCTAATCAATTAGAATAAGTTGTTACAACTATATTGGTTATTATAACAAGTGAATTAATGTAAAACTAACGAGACTTACTCTTGTCCAGTGCAGAATTAAATCCTGTCAATAATTATTTATTCAACTTTTTGAGTCAGTGTATTGTAGTCCTAATAACTTTCTATTGCCACTTTTTTCTTTTTTCCTTTCGTGTTACAATAAAGGTATGAATCAGTATCAGAAAAAAATTGTTAAAGGAACCATTTATTCGCTCCTATCCGGCTTAATCTGGGGCATCTGTGGAATTTTAGGAGAGTATTTCTTTACTTATTATCAGGTGTCTTCCGGCTGGATTACCTCTATGCGTTTGACACTGGCAGGGAGTCTTGTTCTCATTTGGTCTACAATGCAATTAAAGTCGCAAGTGCTAGATATTTGGCGAGACAAGAAAAATTATCTACCCTTTTTAGCCTATGCTATTTTGGGAATTTTTTCAGTTCAGTATTTTTTCTATCTCTGCGTAGAATACTCAAATGCAGCGACAGCAACTATTTTACAGTTTATTAGCCCTGTCTTTATCCTCTTTTACAATCGCTTAATTTATAAAAAAAGAGCGTCAAAAAGTGCTATTTTTTATGTTTTGGTTGCCATGCTGGGTGTTTGCTTGATGGCGACTAAGGGAGATCTATCTCAGTTATCTATGACTCCACTAGCCCTTATAACAGGTTTGCTGAGTGCTATGGGTGTTATGTTTAATGTTATCCTACCTCAACCTTTTGCTAAGCGTTATGGTTTTGTTCCCACCGTTGGGTGGGGGATGATTTTGGCAGGTTTATTTAGCAATGTCCTCTCGCCGGTTTACCAGCTTTCCTTTACTCCTGATATTTGGAGTATTTTGATTTGTCTTATCATCGCTTTCTTTGGGACGGCTTTTGCCTTTTTCATTTCAATGAAGGCAGTGTCCTTGGTTTCTCCTTTGGTGGTTTCCGTTATCAGTGCCAGTGAACCTCTCTCTTCGGCTCTCTTGAGTGTTTTATTTTTAGGTTTGATAGTGGATTGGTCCCTTCTTCTAGCGATGGCTCTGATTATTTTACCTATGATTTTCTTATCGATAGAAGAAGCGAAAGAAAGTAAATAAAAAGTCTTTTCTTAATTCTAAAAGTGTGCTATACTAGAATAGTCAATAAAACACGGGGAGATAGTTGTGAAGAGTGTTTTTAGGTTGTATCGGTAGGGGCTTGCTTTTACCGACAGCACGTTTTATCTCACATCCCTAAAAATCATACCTAAAAACAAACAAAAAGGCTTCAAATTTGAGGCCTTTTTTGGTAGAATAGGTATCATTAAAATGAACTAGGAGGCGCCTATGACTGCCACAAAAATGAACGCACAAGAAATTATTCAATTTATCGCCAATGCTGAAAAGAAAACCAGTGTGAAAGTAACCTTTGAGGGACAACTCTCAACTGCTGTACCTAGCTCTGTTGTAAAACTAGGAAATGTCCTATTTGGAGACTGGAAGGACGTGGCTCCGCTTCTCGATGGTTTGGTAGAAAATCAAGATTATGTTGTTGAGCAAGATGCTCGTAATTCTGCAGTTCCTTTGCTAGATAAACGTGATATCAATGCTCGTATCGAGCCAGGTGCTATTATCCGTGATCAAGTTGAAATTGGTGATAATGCTGTTATCATGATGGGGGCTGTTATCAATATTGGTGCTGAAATTGGTGCAGAAACTATGATTGACATGGGGGCTATCCTTGGCGGCCGTGCTATTGTCGGGAAAAACAGTCACGTTGGTGCAGGTGCAGTTTTGGCAGGTGTGATTGAGCCAGCTAGTGCAGAACCAGTCCGTGTCGGAGACAATGTTCTAATTGGTGCCAATGCAGTGGTTATCGAAGGAGTTCAAATCGGTAGTGGTTCAGTTGTCGCTGCAGGAGCTATCGTTACTCAAGATGTCCCAGAAAACGTAGTAGTAGCAGGTGTTCCAGCTCGTATTATCAAAGAAATTGATGCCCAAACCCAACAAAAAACAGCGCTAGAGGATGCGCTTCGTACCTTGTAATGGTAAAAGAAAAATAGAGGCGGGACCCTTTTCCAGCCTCTTTCTGCTATATAGGAGGACAGATAGATGTTAGATTTGATTCAGACTAGACGAGATTTGCACCAAATTCCAGAGATTGGCTTGGAGGAGTTCAAGACTCAGGTTTATTTGTTGGATGTGATTGAGAAATTGATTGAAGGTAAGGAGTTTGTTCAAGTTCGTACTTGGCGGACAGGTATTTTGGTTTACTTGCAGGGAAGTCAGCCAGAGCGTACTATTGGTTGGAGAACAGATATTGATGGCCTGCCTATCGTCGAACAAACAGGTCTTCCTTTCGCTTCCCAGCACCAAGGTCGTATGCACGCTTGTGGCCATGATTTCCACATGACTATTGCTTTGGGCTGTCTTGAGCGAGCCCTTGAGGAGCAACCAAAGAACAATCTGCTCTTTCTGTTTCAGCCTGCTGAAGAAAATGAAGCTGGTGGCATGCTCATGTATGAGGATGGCGCTTTTGGAGACTGGTTGCCAGACCAGTTTTATGGACTTCATGTTCGGCCAGATTTGAAGGTTGGTCAGATTGCGACCAATACTCATACACTCTTTGCAGGGACTTGCGAGGTGAAGATTCGTTTCAAAGGCAAAGGAGGACACGCAGCCTTTCCACATGAAGCTAATGACGCCTTGGTGGCGGCTAGTTACTTTGTGACCCAGGTGCAGTCAGTTGTCAGCCGCAATGTTAATCCAATCGAGGGAGCAGTGGTGACCTTTGGTCTTTTCCAAGCCGGAACAACCAACAATGTCATCACAGAAACAGCCTTTTTACATGGAACTATTCGGGCCTTAACTCAGGATATGAGTCTCTTGGTGCAAAAGAGGGTCAAAACAGTTGCAGAAGGGGTTGCAGCAGCCTTTGGTATGGAAGTCGAAGTGGAACTCAAACAAGGTGGTTACCTGCCTGTTGAGAACCATCCAGCCTTGGCGCGTGAACTGATGGACTTCTTTGAAGAAAAAGATGGAATCGAGTTGATTGATATCGAGCCTGCTATGACAGGTGAAGACTTTGGTTATCTCCTTTCAAAAGTTGATGGCGTTATGTTCTGGCTTGGTGTAGGTAGTCCCTATGCCCTTCATCACCCTCAGATGAATCCTAAGGAAGAAGCCTTAGCTATTGGGGTGGACGCGGTCTCTAGTTTCCTGAAAAAGAAGGCGACAGAGTAGAGGGCTTGTCTATGAAATCGGAATTACGTAAGCAAGTCTTGCACGAAATGAAGGCTTTACCTCTAGAGAAAAAACAGTTTATAGACCAAGCTTTAACCGAGCGATTGTTACAACACCCCTTCTACCAAGAAGCCAAGGTCATTGCAACCTACCTTTCTTTTTCGCACGAATTTCAAACGCAGGGATTGATTGAGCAGGCGCTGAAGGACGGCAAGAAGGTTTTGATACCCAAAACTTATCCCAAGGGGCGCATGGACTTTGTAGTCTATGATTCGCAGCAGTTGGTAAAGACTTCCTTTGGCTTACTGGAGCCACAAGGGAACTTAGAAGTTGTGGAGGCATCTCAGATTGATTTGATTCATGTTCCCGGCTTGGCTTTTACGACCAAGGGATATCGGATTGGATACGGTGGAGGTTATTATGATCGCTATCTGGAACATTTTTCTGGTCATAGTTTGAGTACGGTTTATCCTTGTCAAGTTCAGGACTTTATCCCTGAAAAGCATGATATTCCTGTTCAGGAGGTATTAACTGATGAAGGAAATCTTTGATAGACGTTATCCTGTGACGAGTTTCTTCCTTTTTGTGACGGCCTTGGTGTTTCTACTAATGCTGGTCACTACGGGCGGAAACTTTGATAGAGCAGATACCCTATTTCGATTTGGAGCCATGTATGGCCCTGCCATTCGTCTCTTTCCCGAGCAAGTTTGGCGTCTCTTCTCTGCCATATTTGTTCATATTGGGTGGGAGCATTTCATTGTCAATATGCTTTCTCTCTATTATCTTGGTAGGCAAGTAGAGGAAATTTTCGGATCCAAGAAGTTTTTCTTTCTCTATCTTTTATCAGGAATGCTGGGCAATCTCTTTGTTTTTGTATTTAGTCCCAAATCCTTAGCTGCAGGAGCCTCTACTTCTCTCTATGGACTATTTGCTGCGATTATCATTCTTCGCTATGCAACTCGCAATCCTTATATCCAGCAGTTGGGCCAATCTTATCTGACACTTTTTGTGGTTAACATTATTGGAAGTGTTCTGATTCCAGGAATCAGCCTAGCAGGTCATATCGGGGGAGCAGTTGGTGGAGCATTTCTAGCAATTATCTTTCCAGTTAGAGGAGAAAGACGGATGTATAGCGCTAGTCAGAGGTTAGGAGCGGTAGTCTTTTTCGTAGGACTCGCAGTGTTACTTTTCTACAAGGGAATGGGGTTGTGACGACTAATATGTAAACTTGAATAAGAAAAAAGCTACTTAAAAAATGAGTAGCTTTTAATGTGGGTTGGAACCATTCGAAACAAACAGCTCTAAAAATAAGTCTTTGTGTGTAGATGATTTGAGAAAGTGAGCGCCCATTTTATCGCGAAGAAGTCATTTGTAAATAAGGTTTTTTGCAGAAAATTGAGAATGGTGTGCTTTTTTATTTCTTTTGTATCGTAAGTTTCTAGAATATAGTGTTGTATCAGTCTTGTTATATATTTTAAAAATAGAAAATGTTATAATATTAGAAATTGGTTGAAGAATTATTAGAATAAAAGAGGTGTAAAGTTGGAAAATTGTGTTTACATTATTTCAGGCCCCCCAGGCGTTGGGAAAAGTACTGTTAGTAAAGAGTTAGCTTATTCTTTTGATAAAAGTGCAGTTATAGAGGGGGATTTGATTTATTTAATGATTAAAGGAGGACTCGTGGCTCCTTGGGAAGATGATGGTTATTACATGGATTTATTTTGGGATAATATCATCAGTCTGATCAATAATTTCATCGACCGAGGCATTACCGTTGTGATAGAATATGTCATTTTTGAAGAGCAACTAAAGAAAATTGCAACCTTCTTAAAAGAAAAACAAGTTGCCCTAAAATATTGTGTCTTAATGGCCGAAGAAAAAAACTTGAAAGATAGGGATGATTCTCGAAAAGAAATTGAAAGAGTGGGCAACTTATCAATACAAGCAAGAAGTGAGTTTCTAGCTAAAAATAAGGAGAAGGAAAAACATTTTCTGTATACAGATGATTTAGACGTCCCCAAAATAGCAAATATCATTAAAACTTCAAATCGATTTTTGATTGAAAATCTGTAATCCATCATTAAGGACCGAAGTTGAGTTGGTAGATTTAGAGACATATCTCATAAATCTTTAAATTGTATGTAAATTTGTAAAATAATTAAGTCTCCAGAGTCAACTTGCTGGAGACTTAATTTATTAACTGGAAACTAATTCTATTCCCCCTCGGATAATTCTTTTCCCAATTGGATGAGGTAATCTTTCAAGTCATCTTTGACTTGTGGGTGCTTGAGGGCATAGTCAATAGATGTTTTCATAAAGCCAAACTTATCCCCAACGTCGTAACGAGCTCCTGTAAATTCACGGGCGAAAACACGTTGTGTTTTATTAAGTGTATCAATAGCGTCGGTAAGCTGGATTTCATTTCCAGCACCGGGAGCTTGATTTTCGAGGATATCAAAAATTTCTGGTGTGAGCAGATAGCGTCCGATGATTGCCAAATCACTTGGAGCCTCTTCTGGAGCTGGTTTTTCAACGAAAGTTTCGACACTGTAGAGACCATTAATCCCTTCACCCTGAGGAGCGATAACTCCATATGCTGAAACGTCTTCATGAGGGACAGGCATAACAGCAATTGTTGATGCGTGAGTCGACTCGTAATCATTCATCAATTGTTTTGTCAAAGGTACAGCGTTGTCATCTGTGATATCCATTAGGTCGTCACCAAGCATGACAACGAAGGGTTCATTCGCCACAAAAGCTTTTGCTTGTAAGACAGCATCGCCAAGACCACGAGGATGGCTTTGACGGATAAAGTGAAGGCGAATGCCAGTTGTTTCGTCGACTAATTTTAGCAAGTCATGTTTGCCTTTTTCTTTGAGGTTGTACTCAAGCTCAAAGTTTGAGTCAAAGTGGTCTTCAATAGAACGTTTTGATTTACCAGTGACAACCAGAATATCTTCAATACCTGATTTAAGAGCTTCTTCTACGATGAATTGGATAGTTGGTTTGTCCACAATTGGCAACATTTCTTTAGCAAGTGCTTTGGTTGCTGGTAAAAATCGAGTCCCGAGTCCGGCGGCAGGGATGACTGCCTTTCTAACTTTTGATGTCATAAGAATCCTTTCTTTAGAGGGTTAAGACCACTCATTTTCTGCTTTAAATTCATTGTTCATGATGTCATAAATGGCATCTTTGATATTGGTTCCGTGGTAGATAACTTGGTAAATGGCTTGTGTAATGGGCATATAGACTCCAAGTTCTTGCGCTAGTTCATAGGCTGCTCGAGTCGTTGAAATTCCTTCGATTACCATGCCCATATTAGCTTCGATATCAGCTAGAGATTCTCCACGACCAAGAGCATCTCCGGCTCTCCAGTTACGAGAGTGGATGGAGGTTCCCGTTACGATCAGGTCTCCTACACCAGATAAGCCACTATAGGTCAATGGATTGGCACCGAGTGCTACTCCTAAGCGGGTAATTTCTGCTAGGCCTCGAGCGATGATGGCTGCCTTAGCGTTGTCACCAAATCCTAAACCATGTAAGGCTCCAGCACCGACAGCGATAATGTTTTTAAGAGCACCAGCGGTTTCAACTCCGATAACATCCGTATTAGTATAAAGTCGGAAGTAGTGATTACTAAAGAGCTCTTGAGCGTATTGAGCGGTTTGTAAATCTTTAGAAGCAGCAGTGATTAAAGTTAGGTCACGCACAATGGTTTCTTCTGCATGACTAGGTCCTGAAACAACGACAATATCACTGCGGAGATGTTCAGGAATTTCTTCTTCAAGGATAGTTGATAATCGTTTATGGCTATCAGGTTCTAATCCCTTTGATGCGTGCATGACGATAGCCTTATGGTCCAAGGTTTTTGCAACTTGTTGGGCAACAAGTCGTGTCACTTTTGTTGGGACAACAAACAAAATCGCATCCACATCTTTCAATGTTTCTGCTAAGTCAGTGTAGGCAATGATATTTTCATCTAGAACGACATCTTTAAAGTAGTGCTTGTTAGTATGATAGGTATTAATTTCATTGATTTGCTCGGGAATGTTTCCCCAAATACGTACCTCGTGTCCATTGTCATTTAAGACTTGTGAAAGGGCAGTTCCCCAAGAACCAGGCCCCAAGACGGCGATGGTTTGTTTTTTCATATTCCCCTCCTTTATAACCTTCTTTTTACTATTTTACCATAAAAACCTTTATCATGCATTACTGTAGATGAAAGCGCACTAATTTGTATCAAGGAGACTTCTTTGACAAGTTTCAACTTTTTTGCTAGAATAACATCACACAAACAGAATGAGAAGGAGCTGACGCATTGTCGCTCCCTTTTGTCTATTTTTTAAGGAGAAAGTATGCTGATTCAGAAAATAAAAACCTACAAGTGGCAGGCCTTAGCTTCGCTCCTGATGACAGGCTTGATGGTTGCTAGTTCACTTTTGCAACCGCGTTACCTGCAGGAAGTGTTAGACGCCCTCCTTGCTGGGAAATATGAAGCTATCTATAGTATAGGGGCTTGGTTGATTGGTGTGGCCGTGGTCGGTCTGGTTGCTGGTGGGCTCAATGTTGTCCTTGCAGCCTATATTGCCCAAGGAGTTTCATCTGACCTTCGAGAGGATGCCTTCCGTAAAATCCAAACCTTTTCTTATGCTAATATTGAACAATTTAATGCGGGAAATTTAGTCGTTCGAATGACAAATGATATCAACCAGATTCAGAACGTCGTCATGATGACCTTCCAAATTCTTTTCAGGCTCCCCCTCTTGTTCATCGGTTCGTTTATCTTGGCGGTTCAAACCTTACCTTCTCTGTGGTGGATGATTGTTCTCATGGTAGTCTTGATTTTTGGTTTGACTGCTGTCATGATGGGAATGATGGGGCCTCGTTTTGCCAAGTTTCAAACCCTTCTTGAACGCATCAATGCCATTGCCAAGGAAAATTTGCGTGGCGTTCGTGTGGTCAAGTCCTTTGTCCAAGAAAAAGAGCAATTTGCTAAGTTTACGGAGGTTTCAGACGAGCTTCTCGGTCAAAATCTTTACATCGGTTATGCCTTTTCAGTAGTGGAACCTTTCATGATGTTGGTCGGTTATGGGGCGGTATTCCTCTCTATTTGGCTAGTTGCAGGGATGGTTCAGTCGGATCCGTCAGTTGTTGGCTCCATTGCTTCCTATGTCAATTACCTAAGCCAGATTATCTTTACTATTGTTATGGTTGGATTTTTAGGGAATTCTGTCAGTCGTGCTATGATTTCCATGCGTCGTATTCGAGAAATTCTAGACGCAGAGCCAGCCATGATCTTCAAGGATGTGCCAGATGAAGAGTTGGTCGGAAGTCTTAGCTTTGAAAATGTAACCTTTACCTATCCAATGGACAAGGAACCGATGCTGAAAGATGTGAGCTTTACTATCGAACCTGGTCAAATGGTTGGCGTAGTTGGAGCAACTGGTGCAGGAAAATCAACCTTGGCTCAATTGATTCCACGTCTCTTTGACCCGCAGGAAGGGGCTATCAAAATCGGAGGCAAGGATATTCGAGAAGTGAGTGAAGGGACCCTGCGTAAAGCTGTCTCTATCGTTCTCCAACGTGCCATTCTCTTTAGTGGGACGATTGCTGATAACTTGAGGCAGGGCAAAGGAGATGCCACTCTATTTGAAATGGAGCGAGCAGCCAATATTGCTCAAGCCAGTGAATTCATTCATCGTATGGAAAAAACCTTTGAAAGTCCAGTTGAGGAACGGGGAACCAATTTCTCTGGTGGACAAAAGCAAAGGATGTCGATTGCGCGTGGGATTGTCAGCAATCCACGTATTCTGATTTTTGACGATTCGACCTCGGCCTTGGATGCCAAGTCAGAGCGCCTGGTTCAAGAAGCCTTGAATAAGGACTTGAAGGGGACGACAACCATTATCATCGCGCAAAAGATTAGCTCGGTTGTCCATGCAGACAAGATCTTGGTACTGGATCAAGGACGATTGATTGGTCAAGGTACGCATGCAGACTTGGTTGCCAACAATGCTGTTTACCGTGAAATCTACGAAACACAGAAAGGAAAGGAGGAGTAAAATGAAGACAGTTCAATTTTTTTGGAATTATTTTAAAGTCTATAAGCTATCATTTGTAGTTGTTATCCTGATGATTGTTCTGGCAACTCTTGCCCAAGCCCTCTTTCCGGTCTTTTCTGGACAAGCAGTGACGCAGCTAGCTAATTTAGTTCAAGCTTATCAAAATGGCAATCCAGAACTTGTTTGGCAAAGCCTATCAGGAATCATGGTCAATCTTGGCCTGCTGGTTTTGGTTCTCTTTATCTCCAGTGTCATATACATGTGTCTTATGACGCGCGTGATTGCAGAGTCGACAAACGAGATGCGCAAAGGCCTCTTCGGTAAGCTTTCTCGGTTAGCGGTTTCTTTCTTTGACCGCCGACAAGATGGCGATATCCTGTCTCGTTTTACCAGTGATTTGGATAATATCCTCCAAGCCTTTAACGAAAGCTTGATTCAGGTCATGAGCAACATCGTTCTATATATTGGTCTGATTCTTGTCATGTTTTCGAGAAATGTGACGCTGGCTCTCATCACCATTGCCAGCACACCAGTTGCCTTCCTCATGCTGATTTTCATCGTAAAAATGGCACGCAAATACACCAACCTCCAGCAAAAAGAGGTAGGGAAGCTCAACGCCTATATGGACGAGAGTATTTCAGGCCAAAAAGCTGTCATTGTGCAAGGGATTCAAAAGGATATGATGGCAGGGTTTCTTGAACAAAATGAGCGCGTGCGCAGGGCAACCTTTAAAGGAAGAATGTTCTCAGGAATTCTTTTCCCTGTCATGAATGGGATGAGTCTGGTCAACACAGCCATCGTTATCTTTGCTGGTTCGGCCGTTCTATTAAACGATAAGACTATTGAAACAAGTACAGCCCTAGGTTTGATTGTTATGTTTGCACAATTTTCACAGCAGTACTACCAGCCTATTATTCAAGTTGCGGCTAGTTGGGGAAGCCTTCAGTTAGCCTTTACAGGTGCTGAACGAATTCAGGAAATGTTTGATGCAGAGGAAGAAATTCGACCTGAAAAGGCGCCGACCTTTACTAAGTTGCAAGAAGGTGTTGAAATCAGTCATATTGATTTTTCATACTTACCTGATAAACCTATTTTGAAAGATATCAGCATTTCTGCCCCTAAAGGCCAGATGACTGCAGTTGTTGGGCCAACAGGTTCAGGGAAAACGACTATTATGAACCTCATCAATCGCTTTTATGATGTTGATGCTGGTGGTATTTATTTTGATGGTAAAGACATCCGTGACTACGACTTGGATAGCCTCAGAAGCAAGGTAGGAATTGTTTTGCAGGATTCGGTCTTATTTAGTGGAACGATTCGAGACAATATCCGTTTCGGTGTGCCAGATGCTAGTCAAGAAATGGTTGAGGCAGCAGCCAAGGCAACCCACATTCACGACTATATCGAAAGCTTACCTGATAAATACGATACTCTTATCGATGATGACCAGAGTATCTTCTCAACTGGGCAAAAGCAATTGATTTCTATCGCTCGAACCTTGATGACAGATCCAGAAGTTCTCATTCTAGATGAAGCAACTTCAAACGTAGATACGGTGACAGAAAGTAAGATTCAGCATGCCATGGAGGCAGTTGTAGCAGGTAGAACCAGTTTTGTCATTGCCCATCGTTTGAAGACCATCCTCAATGCAGACCAGATTATTGTGCTTAAAGATGGAGAAGTCATTGAACGCGGTAACCACCATGAACTCTTGAAACTAGGTGGATTCTATTCAGAACTTTATCACAATCAATTTGTCTTTGAATAAGAAAGAAGTTGTCCTATGTGGGCAGCTTTTTCTTGTCCATAAAAAATATTTATCACAGCCTTAAAAAAAACATATTAGACGAAAGTCATTTTGAGTGATATGATAGGACTATCGTTAATATTCGAAAGGAGAGGCATCATGGCTAGAACGGTTGTAGGAGTTGCTGCAAATCTATGTCCCGTAGACGCAGAAGGTAAAAACATTCACTCATCTGTATCTTGTAGATTCGCAGAGAGCATTCGTCAAGTCGGTGGTCTCCCTTTAGTCATTCCTGTTGGTGATGAGTCAGTTGTACGCGATTATGTGGAAATGATTGACAAACTCATTTTGACAGGAGGCCAAAATGTTCATCCTCAGTTTTATGGAGAGAAAAAGACCATCGAGAGCGATGATTACAATCTAGTCCGTGACGAATTTGAATTGGCTCTCTTGAAAGAAGCGCTTCGTCAGAATAAACCAATTATGGCAATCTGTCGCGGTGTCCAACTTGTCAATGTTGCCTTTGGGGGAACCCTCAATCAAGAAATTGACGGTCACTGGCAAGGCCTACCTTTCGGAACATCTCATTCTATTGAGACAGTAGAAGGAAGCGTAGTGGCTAAGCTATTTGGAAAAGAAAGTCAGGTCAACTCCGTCCATCGTCAAAGTATTAAAGATTTGGCACCTAATTTCCGTGTAACTGCTATTGATCCAAGAGACCAGACCATCGAAGCGATTGAGTCTATCGATGAGCACCGCATTATCGGTTTGCAGTGGCATCCAGAGTTTCTGGTTAATGAAGAAGATGGCAATTTAGAATTATTTGAGTATTTATTGAATGAACTGTGACGACTGGGACATCTGGTCGTTCTTTATTTTATTTTTTCAAAATTTTTGGAATGTGGCATTTTTACGCAAACGTTTGAATTCTGATAAAAATTGGAGAAATTCGACAAAAAAACTTGAAAAAAACGAAGGTAAGCGTTATGATAGAAAAGAAGAAATATTGGAGGAATAACATGTCACATATTAAATTTGATTATTCAAAAGTTTTAGACAAATTTGTTGCACCACATGAAGTGGAATACATGCAATCACAAGTAACAGCAGCAGATGAATTGATCCGTAAAGGAACTGGTGCTGGTAGTGACTTCTTGGGATGGTTGGACCTTCCTGAAAACTACGACCGCGAAGAATTTGACCGCATCTTGAAAGCTGCTGAGCAAATCAAGTCAGACAGCGATGTTTTGGTTGTAATCGGTATCGGTGGATCTTACCTTGGTGCCAAAGCAGCAATCGACTTCTTGAACCACCACTTTGCAAACTTGCAAACAAAAGAAGAACGCAAGGCTCCACAAATCCTTTACGCAGGAAACTCAATCTCATCTACTTACCTTGCTGACTTGGTAGAGTACGTAGCTGATAAAGATTTCTCAGTAAACGTGATTTCTAAATCAGGTACAACAACTGAACCAGCTATCGCTTTCCGTGTCTTCAAAGAACTTTTGGTTAAGAAATACGGTCAAGAAGAGGCTAACAAACGTATCTACGCAACAACTGACCGCCAAAAAGGTGCTGTTAAGGTTGAAGCAGATGCTAACGGTTGGGAAACATTTGTTGTTCCAGATGACATCGGTGGACGCTTCTCAGTATTGACAGCAGTTGGTTTGCTTCCAATCGCAGCATCAGGAGCTGACATCAAAGCCCTTATGGAAGGTGCGAATGCGGCTCGCAAAGACTACACTTCAGATAAAATCTCTGAAAACGAAGCTTACCAATACGCAGCAGTTCGTAACATTCTTTACCGTAAAGGCTATGCAACTGAGATCTTGGTAAACTACGAGCCATCACTTCAATACTTCTCAGAATGGTGGAAACAATTGGCTGGTGAATCAGAAGGAAAAGACCAAAAAGGTATCTACCCAACTTCAGCCAACTTCTCAACTGACTTGCACTCACTTGGTCAATTTATCCAAGAAGGAACTCGTATCATGTTTGAAACAGTTGTCCGTGTTGACAAACCTCGTAAAAACGTGATTATCCCTAGCTTGGAAGAAGACCTTGATGGACTTGGTTACCTTCAAGGAAAAGACGTTGACTTTGTAAACAAAAAAGCGACTGATGGAGTTCTTCTTGCCCACACAGATGGTGATGTACCAAACATGTACGTGACCCTTCCAGAGCAAGACGCTTTCACTCTTGGTTACACAATCTACTTCTTCGAATTGGCTATCGCTCTTTCAGGTTACTTGAATGCTATCAACCCATTTGACCAACCAGGTGTTGAAGCTTACAAACGTAACATGTTTGCCCTTCTTGGAAAACCAGGATTTGAAGAATTGAGCAAAGAACTTAACGCACGTCTATAATAATAGAAGAAAAGAGTGGTTTGCCCACTCTTTTTACTCTCTTTATTCATAGAAATTGGACTCAGCCAAGACTTGTGATATAATATAGAGAGCAAAAAGGCAGACGCCTAGAGACTTTATAGGAGAAACTATGTCAAAAGATATCCGCGTACGTTACGCACCAAGTCCAACAGGACTACTACACATCGGGAATGCCCGTACAGCGTTGTTCAACTACTTGTATGCACGTCATCATGGTGGAACTTTTATCATTCGTATCGAAGATACTGACCGTAAACGTCATGTCGAGGATGGTGAACGTTCACAACTTGAAAACCTTCGCTGGTTAGGCATGGATTGGGATGAAAGCCCAGAAACACATGAAAAATACCGCCAGTCTGAGCGTTTGGACTTGTATCAAAAATACATCGACCAACTGTTAGCTGAAGGAAAAGCCTACAAATCTTACGTTACAGAAGAAGAGTTGGCAGCTGAACGCGAACGCCAAGAAGCAGCTGGCGAAACACCACGCTACATCAATGAATACCTTGGTATGAGTGAAGAAGAAAAAGCAACTTACATCGCAGAACGTGAAGCAGCAGGGATCATCCCAACTGTTCGTTTGGCTGTCAATGAGTCAGGTATCTACAAGTGGCATGATATGGTCAAAGGTGATATCGAATTTGAAGGTGGCAATATCGGTGGTGACTGGGTTATCCAAAAGAAAGACGGCTACCCAACTTACAACTTTGCCGTTGTTATCGATGACCACGACATGCAAATCTCTCATGTAATCCGTGGAGATGACCACATTGCTAATACACCAAAACAGCTTATGGTTTATGAAGCGCTTGGTTGGGAAGCACCAGAGTTTGGTCACATGACCTTAATCATCAACTCTGAAACTGGTAAAAAATTGTCTAAACGTGACACCAACACCCTTCAGTTTATCGAAGACTACCGTAAAAAAGGTTATTTACCAGAAGCAGTCTTTAACTTTATTGCTCTTCTTGGTTGGAACCCAGGTGGCGAAGATGAGATTTTCTCTCGTGAAGAACTCATTAAACTTTTCGATGAAAACCGCCTCAGCAAGTCACCAGCAGCCTTTGACCAGAAGAAACTAGACTGGATGAGCAATGACTATATCAAGAATGCAGACCTAGAAACTATCTTTGAGATGGCAAAACCATTCTTAGAGGAAGCAGGCCGTTTAACTGACAAGGCTGAAAAACTAGTTGAGCTCTATAAACCACAAATGAAATCAGTAGATGAGATTATTCCATTGACAGATCTTTTCTTCTCAGATTTCCCAGAATTGACAGAAGCAGAGCGTGAAGTCATGGCGGGTGAAACAGTCCTAACAGTTCTTGAAGCCTTCAAGGCAAAACTTGAAGCGATGACAGATGATGAATTTGTAACAGAAAATATCTTCCCACAAATCAAAGCTGTTCAAAAAGAAACAGGTATCAAAGGGAAAAATCTCTTCATGCCTATTCGTATCGCTGTTTCAGGTGAAATGCATGGACCAGAATTACCAGATACAATTTTCTTGCTTGGACGTGAAAAATCAATCCAGCATATCGAAAATATGTTAAAAGAAATCTCTAAATAAGAAGGATGTAATAATGGACATCTGGGAAAAGATGTACGAAGAGGCACAGAAATTGTATAATCCACATGAAGTATCTGATTTTGTTTATGCTAATCATGTCGTTGCCGCAGTAGAAGCAGAAGATGGACAAATATTTACAGGTTTCTGCATGGAGGGAACTTGTGGTGTTTTCCATCTCTGCGCAGAGCGGGCGGCTCTCTTCAATATGTACCAATTTTCAGGACAAACTAAGGTTAAAAAAGTATTAGCCTTTCGAGACAAACCACCTTATGGTGGAAGTTCCGGTATGCCTTGTGGCGCTTGCAGAGAATTCCTCTTAGAGTTGAACGCTGAAAATAAAGATGCAGAATTCATGATGGACTATAATATAAGAAAAACAGTTAAAGTTGCAGAACTAATGCCCTATTGGTGGGGAGAAGAACGTGCTTCTAAGTTTAATAATCAATAGAAGAGTCAGTATAATTCTGGCTCTTTTTACTTAATTTGAAAAAAGATAAAAAAGGTGTTGACAAAGGTGAAAAAGTCTGTATA
This sequence comes from Streptococcus gwangjuensis, assembly GCF_028156745.1. GTDB lineage: Bacteria > Bacillota > Bacilli > Lactobacillales > Streptococcaceae > Streptococcus > Streptococcus gwangjuense_A. Next base: position 5,227 of record NZ_JAODJG010000024.1, on the reverse strand, counting down.
ATAGTAAGAGTTGAAAATAACAACTCAGGTCCGTTGGTCAAGGGGTTAAGACACCGCCTTTTCACGGCGGTAACACGGGTTCGAATCCCGTACGGACTATGGTGTATTGTGGTTGAAGCACTTGATGAAAAAAGTTAAAAAAGTTTCAAAAAAGTGTTGACAAGCGAAAGCGGCTGTGATATACTAATATAGTTGTCACTTGAGAGAAGCGAGTGACAAAGACCTTTGAAAACTGAACAAGACGAACCAATGTGCAGGGCACTACAACAATTGTTGTAGTACTGAACAATGAAAAAACAATAAATCTGTCAGTGACAGAAATGAGTGAGAACTCAAACTTTTAATGAGAGTTTGATCCTGGCTCAGGACGAACGCTGGCGGCGTGCCTAATACATGCAAGTAGAACGCTGAAGGAGGAGCTTGCTTCTCCGGATGAGTTGCGAACGGGTGAGTAACGCGTAGGTAACCTGCCTGGTAGCGGGGGATAACTATTGGAAACGATAGCTAATACCGCATAAGAGTAGATGTTGCATGACATTTGCTTAAAAGGTGCAATTGCATCACTACCAGATGGACCTGCGTTGTATTAGCTAGTTGGTGGGGTAACGGCTCACCAAGGCGACGATACATAGCCGACCTGAGAGGGTGATCGGCCACACTGGGACTGAGACACGGCCCAGACTCCTACGGGAGGCAGCAGTAGGGAATCTTCGGCAATGGACGAAAGTCTGACCGAGCAACGCCGCGTGAGTGAAGAAGGTTTTCGGATCGTAAAGCTCTGTTGTAAGAGAAGAACGAGTGTGAGAGTGGAAAGTTCACACTGTGACGGTATCTTACCAGAAAGGGACGGCTAACTACGTGCCAGCAGCCGCGGTAATACGTAGGTCCCGAGCGTTGTCCGGATTTATTGGGCGTAAAGCGAGCGCAGGCGGTTAGATAAGTCTGAAGTTAAAGGCTGTGGCTTAACCATAGTACGCTTTGGAAACTGTTTAACTTGAGTGCAAGAGGGGAGAGTGGAATTCCATGTGTAGCGGTGAAATGCGTAGATATATGGAGGAACACCGGTGGCGAAAGCGGCTCTCTGGCTTGTAACTGACGCTGAGGCTCGAAAGCGTGGGGAGCAAACAGGATTAGATACCCTGGTAGTCCACGCCGTAAACGATGAGTGCTAGGTGTTAGACCCTTTCCGGGGTTTAGTGCCGTAGCTAACGCATTAAGCACTCCGCCTGGGGAGTACGACCGCAAGGTTGAAACTCAAAGGAATTGACGGGGGCCCGCACAAGCGGTGGAGCATGTGGTTTAATTCGAAGCAACGCGAAGAACCTTACCAGGTCTTGACATCCCTCTGACCGCTCTAGAGATAGAGCTTTCCTTCGGGACAGAGGTGACAGGTGGTGCATGGTTGTCGTCAGCTCGTGTCGTGAGATGTTGGGTTAAGTCCCGCAACGAGCGCAACCCCTATTGTTAGTTGCCATCATTCAGTTGGGCACTCTAGCGAGACTGCCGGTAATAAACCGGAGGAAGGTGGGGATGACGTCAAATCATCATGCCCCTTATGACCTGGGCTACACACGTGCTACAATGGCTGGTACAACGAGTCGCAAGCCGGTGACGGCAAGCTAATCTCTTAAAGCCAGTCTCAGTTCGGATTGTAGGCTGCAACTCGCCTACATGAAGTCGGAATCGCTAGTAATCGCGGATCAGCACGCCGCGGTGAATACGTTCCCGGGCCTTGTACACACCGCCCGTCACACCACGAGAGTTTGTAACACCCGAAGTCGGTGAGGTAACCGTAAGGAGCCAGCCGCCTAAGGTGGGATAGATGATTGGGGTGAAGTCGTAACAAGGTAGCCGTATCGGAAGGTGCGGCTGGATCACCTCCTTTCTAAGGATAAGGAACTGCGCATTGGTCTTGTTTAGTCTTGAGAGGTCTTGTGGGGCCTTAGCTCAGCTGGGAGAGCGCCTGCTTTGCACGCAGGAGGTCAGCGGTTCGATCCCGCTAGGCTCCATTGGTGAGAGATCACCAAGTAATGCACATTGAAAATTGAATATCTATATCAAATAGTAACAAGAAAATAAACCGAAAACGCTGTAGTATTAATAAGAGTTTATGACTGAAAGGTCAAAAAATAAGGTTAAGTTAATAAGGGCGCACGGTGGATGCCTTGGCACTAGGAGCCGAAGAAGGACGTGACAAACGACGATATGCCTTGGGTAGCTGTAAGTAAGCGATGATCCAGGGATTTCCGAATGGGGGAACCCAACAGGTACTACCTGTTACCCGCATCTGTTAAGGATGTGAGGAGGAAGACGCAGTGAACTGAAACATCTAAGTAGCTGCAGGAAGAGAAAGCAAAAGCGATTGCCTTAGTAGCGGCGAGCGAAACGGCAGGAGGGCAAACCGAAGAGTTTACTCTTCGGGGTTGTAGGACTGCAATGTGGACTCAAAGATTATAGAAGAATGATTTGGGAAGATCAGCCAAAGAGAGTAATAGCCTCGTATTTAAAATAGTCTTTGTACCTAGCAGTATCCTGAGTACGGCGGGACACGTGAAATCCCGTCGGAATCTGGGAGGACCATCTCCCAACCCTAAATACTCCCTAGTGACCGATAGTGAACCAGTACCGTGAGGGAAAGGTGAAAAGCACCCCGGGAGGGGAGTGAAATAGAACCTGAAACCGTGTGCCTACAACAAGTTCGAGCCCGTTAATGGGTGAGAGCGTGCCTTTTGTAGAATGAACCGGCGAGTTACGTTATGATGCGAGGTTAAGTTGAAGAGACGGAGCCGTAGGGAAACCGAGTCTGAATAGGGCGCCTTAGTATCATGACGTAGACCCGAAACCATGTGACCTACCCATGAGCAGGTTGAAGGTGCGGTAAGACGCACTGGAGGACCGAACCAGGGCACGTTGAAAAGTGCTTGGATGACTTGTGGGTAGCGGAGAAATTCCAAACGAACTTGGAGATAGCTGGTTCTCTCCGAAATAGCTTTAGGGCTAGCGTCGACATTAAGATTCTTGGAGGTAGAGCACTGTTTGGGTGAGGGGTCCATCCCGGATTACCAATCTCAGATAAACTCCGAATGCCAATGAATTATGGTCGGCAGTCAGACTGCGAGTGCTAAGATCCGTAGTCGAAAGGGAAACAGCCCAGACCACCAGCTAAGGTCCCAAAATAATTGTTAAGTGGAAAAGGATGTGGGGTTGCACAGACAACTAGGATGTTAGCTTAGAAGCAGCTATTCATTCAAAGAGTGCGTAATAGCTCACTAGTCGAGTGACCCTGCGCCGAAAATGTACCGGGGCTAAAACAATTTACCGAAGCTGTGGATACCTTTATAGGTATGGTAGGAGAGCGTTCTATGTGTGATGAAGGTGTACCGTGAGGAGTGCTGGAACGCATAGAAGTGAGAATGCCGGTATGAGTAGCGAAAGACAGGTGAGAATCCTGTCCACCGTAAGACTAAGGTTTCCAGGGGAAGGCTCGTCCGCCCTGGGTTAGTCGGGACCTAAGGAGAGACCGAAAGGTGTATCCGATGGACAACAGGTTGATATTCCTGTACTAGAGTATGTAGTGATGGAGGGACGCAGTAGGCTAACTAAAGCAGACGATTGGAAGTGTCTGTCTAAGCAGTGAGGTGTGATATGAGTCAAATGCTTATATCTGTAACATTGAGCTGTGATGGGGAGCGAAGTTTAGTAGCGAAGTTAGTGACGTCACACTGCCAAGAAAAGCTTCTAGCGTTTAAACATACTCTACCCGTACCGCAAACCGACACAGGTAGTCGAGGCGAGTAGCCTCAGGTGAGCGAGAGAACTCTCGTTAAGGAACTCGGCAAAATGACCCCGTAACTTCGGGAGAAGGGGTGCTGACTTTACGTCAGCCGCAGTGAATAGGCCCAAGCAACTGTTTATCAAAAACACAGCTCTCTGCTAAATCGTAAGATGATGTATAGGGGGTGACGCCTGCCCGGTGCTGGAAGGTTAAGAGGAGTGCTTAGCGTAAGCGAAGGTATGAATTGAAGCCCCAGTAAACGGCGGCCGTAACTATAACGGTCCTAAGGTAGCGAAATTCCTTGTCGGGTAAGTTCCGACCCGCACGAAAGGCGTAATGATTTGGGCACTGTCTCAACGAGAGACTCGGTGAAATTTTAGTACCTGTGAAGATGCAGGTTACCCGCGACAGGACGGAAAGACCCCATGGAGCTTTACTGCAGTTTGATATTGAGTGTCTGTACCACATGTACAGGATAGGTAGGAGTCTAAGAGATCGGGACGCCAGTTTCGAAGGAGACGTTGTTGGGATACTACCCTTGTGTTATGGCCACTCTAACCCGGATAGGTGATCCCTATCGGAGACAGTGTCTGACGGGCAGTTTGACTGGGGCGGTCGCCTCCTAAAAGGTAACGGAGGCGCCCAAAGGTTCCCTCAGAATGGTTGGAAATCATTCGCAGAGTGTAAAGGTATAAGGGAGCTTGACTGCGAGAGCTACAACTCGAGCAGGGACGAAAGTCGGGCTTAGTGATCCGGTGGTTCCGTATGGAAGGGCCATCGCTCAACGGATAAAAGCTACCCTGGGGATAACAGGCTTATCTCCCCCAAGAGTTCACATCGACGGGGAGGTTTGGCACCTCGATGTCGGCTCGTCGCATCCTGGGGCTGTAGTCGGTCCCAAGGGTTGGGCTGTTCGCCCATTAAAGCGGCACGCGAGCTGGGTTCAGAACGTCGTGAGACAGTTCGGTCCCTATCCGTCGCGGGCGTAGGAAATTTGAGAGGATCTGCTCCTAGTACGAGAGGACCAGAGTGGACTTACCGCTGGTGTACCAGTTGTCTTGCCAAAGGCATCGCTGGGTAGCTATGTAGGGAAGGGATAAACGCTGAAAGCATCTAAGTGTGAAACCCACCTCAAGATGAGATTTCCCATGATTTTATATCAGTAAGAGCCCTGAGAGATGATCAGGTAGATAGGTTAGAAGTGGAAGTGTGGCGACACATGTAGCGGACTAATACTAATAGCTCGAGGACTTATCCAAAGTAACTGAGAATATGAAAGCGAACGGTTTTCTTGGTTTGAATAGATATTCAATTTTGAGTAGGTATTACTCAGAGTTAAGTGACGATAGCCTAGGAGATACACCTGTACCCATGCCGAACACAGAAGTTAAGCCCTAGAACGCCGGAAGTAGTTGGGGGTTGCCCCCTGTGAGATATGGAAGTCGCTTAGCT
>NZ_JAODJG010000023.1:0-4326 GCF_028156745.1 Streptococcus gwangjuensis | reverse complement strand
AAAGTTATTGTTCTAGTGTTACACGATTCTATTGATCTTAAGCTATATGAAGACATGTTAAGAGTTCAATCAGAAAAATCTATTAAGCCCTTTAGGGCAACATATCGTGAGAATTACCAAATTATCCAAGGTCGAGTGGCTTATTTAAAAGGAGATTTTCAAGCTGCCAAGGAAAATATGTCCAAATATGATTTGAAAAAAATTTGGAAGAGATTCAGAACCCCTGCGTTTTTAATATCAAGCTTTGAACTATTAACAGTTTCCATTCATCTTCAAGATGCGCAAGATATTGCTTTCTTTGAGGAACAATTGTCCAAGGCACCAGATTTTAAAGGAGGCAAAGCTACACTTGTTGCTCAAGCCCAAGCCATAAAAGATATTGTGTTCAATAAAGAAGCGAACGACTACTTCGACATTACTGAACCAGAAAGTAAGCTAGCTCGAATCGTGTTTTCTTATTACGGCGCTCTCAATGCCCAATTAAAAGGAGATGAAGCTCGTGCCCGAAGTTTGTTTGAAAGTATCGCCCATGAAAATCCAGAACTCTTTTATGTTCAGGAAGCGAAGAAATATTTAGGAAGTAATAATGTTTCCTAGTACCTTTCGTTTAAATTAAGTAAAAGAGAGTAATCAGATCAAACAAGACTACGCAACAGTTGAATTTACTAACGAGACAGGATTGTGGAAGGTATATCATGGAGAATAGGTTTAAAACTGGGGAAAGAGGTAGTTGCTACAGTTTTTGTTATTGGTACTTTAATTAATGGTGATACAGTTAGTGCATCTACATTTGGCTTTGGAGTCTTGATAGCGATTCTAGTAATTGCGATCGACTTCTTATATTTAAGTTCTACAATGGAGGATAATGGTGAAAGAGATAATAAATAACTATTCGTTGAAAATATCTAGATTTGAAATTCCCAAATTATATAATTTGACAAAAATAGTATACATTTGCTTAATTCCTATAGTTTGCCTATCATTTATAGGCATGGTTGTTGAATTATTTAAAGGTGGGGAAATGAATTTTATGAAATTCATTACTTATACGGTAGTATGTTTTGGGTTTGAGACATTGATTTCATTAAACAATAAACTGGTTAAATTAGCTGTAGATAATATCTTTTTGACAGATATTAATTTCGACAAGCACATAAGTTATTATCGTTATGTAGCTGAACACTCAGTCAAGTCTCAACAACTGTTCAATAATGCAAATTATTTACTAGCTATTGCCCAATCGTCATACTACCAAGGAAAGTTTGAAGAAACACTTGATAATTTGGAACGAATAAATTTTGAGGATAAAAATTTTAATAAGAAATTTGAAATCGAATTATCCACAACTTACTTTAAGATTCTTTCTCTAATCCATGCTGATAAGACAGAGGAAATTTCGCACCAAATTGATATGTTAGCTACATTAAAAGTTCGAACAAATTCTCAGGTTATTAGGAAGACGAATGTAATAAACATAATAAAAGCTATAGAGGATCTTGTTTTAAATAAAAAATCAAACGACTACTTCGACACCACCAAACCAGAAAATAAGTTAGCTCGAATCATGTTTTCTTATTACGGCGCTCTCAATGCCCAGCTAAAAGGAGATGAAGCTCGTGCTTGTAGTTTGTTTGAAAGTATCGCCCATGAAAATCCATAACTCTTTTGTGTTCAGGAAGCGAAGAAATATTTAGGAGCAGAGGAGTAAGAGATTAACATATGAAATTAGTAAAAAAAATAGTAAGTAGGGCGACAGAAAACACTCTTTTACAACTTGATAGGACTATTCTAATTTGCTCAATTATTGGACTTGTTTTGGATGTGATGGCAGTATGCTTAGTATTTCAAAGCAATTTGGAAATATTGGGATTCATATTATTAGTTATTGTCTTTTTAGTTCTCGGCTTTGTATTTTATTTAAGATTTGTATCTAGAAAAGTTATTGATTTAGTGTTAAACGATTCTATTAATCTTAAGCTCTATGTAGACATGTTCAGAGTTCAATCAGAAAAATCTATTAAGCCCTTTAGAGCAACATATCGTGAGTATTACCAATTTATCCAAGGTCAAGTGGCTTATCTAAAAGGAGATTTTCAATCAGCTAAGGAAAACATGTCCAAATATGATTTGAAGAAAATTTGGAAGAGATTCAGAAACCATGTGTTTTTAATATCAAACTTTGAACTATTAAAAGTTTCCATTCATCTTCAAGATGCGCAAGATATTGCTTTCTTTGAGGAACAATTGTCCAAGGCACCAGATCTTAAAGGAGGCAAAGCTAAACTTGTTGCTCAAGCCCAAGCAATAAAAGATATTGTATTCAATAAAGAAGCAAACGACTACTTTGACATTACTGAACCAGAAAGTAAGCTAGCTCGAATCATGTTTTCTTATTACGGCGCTCTCAATGCACAGCTAAAAGGAGATGAAGAGCGTGCCCGTAGTTTGTTTGAAAGTATAGCACATGAAAACTCAGAGCTTTTCCATGTTCAGGAAGCGAAGAGCTATTTAGAAAGATAAAACTGATATAAGTTCTTACCGTACGTCACCTATGTGAAAGAACATAACCAGGTCAAACAAGACTACGCAACAGTTAAAACTACTAATGAGACGGGGGTAAGAACGATAGATCATCTCACTCAAATTTTTAATACAACTGGTGAGGTAGTTGGTATTGCTTTTAATTGGGTTGTAGAGCATCCTAAGGAAGTAGTAATTGGAGTTGTAGTAGCGACTGCATTCTTCTTTGGCGGGGAACTTGTCACAGCTGGAGGTGCTTTACTAGCTTATTTAGCTAGTTTGTTTGTATAAATTAGTTTGTAATTTTTTATAGGAGTTTTTTATGTTAGATAATATTTCTAAGAATATCTCGAATTGGTCATCAATTCGAATCTGCAGTATACTGGAGGTTTTTATTTTATTTTATCTACGTTGGACAATTGTTGCAACAGCAATTAGTTTATTATTCGTAAAATCAACCGTCGTTACTACATTATTGCTCATATTTCTAACATTACTGACTATTATCGTTGTAATAACTCATTTTTTAGTAAATCACGTTGCAGAAGTTATTTTATACGAGCAAGTGAATTTTATAAAATATATTTCTCTTTTAACTGAAACTTATGAAAGGCGGCCTGATAATAAAACAGGGAATTTAAATGCCTTAAATCTGGGTTTAGCTAGGTGTGCTTTCTATCAAGGGAATTTTAGTGAGGCAATCCAATATGCTGAACGAATAAGAGTTAAAAGTTCTAAATTGAATTTGAAACGTATTTATGAACTAAACATCGTATTTATAGAATCATTATCATACCTTCATTTAAGGGAGACGGATGAAATTTCTAAACTTTTAGTTTCTTATGATTGGGAAAAAATTAAAAGAATTGATAAAAATAGAATGTTGGATTTAATTGAACCAGTATCAAAAATACTTAATGGAGAAGTTACAGGCTACTTCGACACCACCGAACCAGAAAATAAATTAGCTCGAATCATGTTCTCTTATTACGGAGCTCTCAATGCTCAGCTAAAAGGAGATGAGGCTCGTGCCCGAAGTTTGTTTGAAAGCATTGCCCATGAAAATCCAGAACTCTTTTATGTTCAGGAAGCGAAAAAATATTTAGAATCAGTGAAATGAGAGTAATATATGAAATTAATTAAAAAAATAGTAAGTAGGGCGACAGAGAATATTCTTCTACAAATTGAGACTATTATTCAAATTAGTGCAGTTGTATCAATATCTATTGGAGCCATAGGAGTTTTTTTAGTTTATCAACCTGCTACAAAAATTTTCGGGCTGATTTTTGTTTCACTAATGTGGCTTCTAATCATCTGGATCTTATACCTACGTTTTGTCCTAAGCAAAGTTATTGTTCTAGTGTTACACGATTCTATTGATCTTAAGCTATATGAAGACATGTTAAGAGTTCAATCAGAAAAATCTATTAAGCCCTTTAGGGCAACATATCGTGAGAATTACCAAATTATCCAAGGTCGAGTGGCTTATTTAAAAGGAGATTTTCAAGCTGCCAAGGAAAATATGTCCAAATATGATTTGAAAAAAATTTGGAAGAGATTCAGAACCCCTGCGTTTTTAATATCAAGCTTTGAACTATTAACAGTTTCCATTCATCTTCAAGATGCGCAAGATATTGCTTTCTTTGAGGAACAATTGTCCAAGGCACCAGATTTTAAAGGAGGCAAAGCTACACTTGTTGCTCAAGCCCAAGCCATAAAAGATATTGTGTTCAATAAAGAAGCGAACGACTACTTCGACATTACTGAACCAGAAAGTAAGCTAGCTCGAATCGTGTTTTCTTATTA
>NZ_JAODJG010000002.1:0-253 GCF_028156745.1 Streptococcus gwangjuensis | reverse complement strand
TCATCTCCTACTTTTCCTTCTGTTGTTTCTGAAGGGATTAAGTCTTTGCCTTTTTCATCTACATATTTAACTACTAGTTTAGCTTTGTTTGCTACATAGTTAATTACTGTATCTTGACTTGGATCTGTTGGGATGTTTGGTACTACATATCCTTTTGATGGATCTTTCGGATCAACTGGTTTAAGTGGGTTGCCATCTTTATCTTCTGGAGTGAATCCTGGAACGTATGGTAACACTTCTGTTGGTTGTCCTG
>NZ_JAODJG010000022.1:0-84439 GCF_028156745.1 Streptococcus gwangjuensis | reverse complement strand
GCAACTTGAACTGGTGCTTCTGGAGTCTGAGATTTTTCTAACGAACTTAGCTTAAATTCTGGTTTTTCTACTGTCGGAGCTGGTTGGTCACCTACGGTTGATAATGGACCTGTGTAGGCTGGTAGCTCATGTTTCAAGGCCATAACTGAGTTGACTCCACCCTTGAACTCTGGTTTCTCTACCGTCGGTGCAGTTTGATCGCCCACGCTTGACAATGGACCTGTGTACTCTGGTAGTTCGTGTTTCAAGGCCATAACTGAGTTGACTCCACCCTTGAACTCTGGTTTCTCTACTGTTGGAGCGGCTTGGTCACCTACGGTTGACAATGGGCCTGTATAAGCTGGTAGCTCATGTACCAAAGCTTCAACTGCATTCACACCACCCTGAAACTCTGGTTTCTCTACTGTCGGTGCAGCTTGGTCACCTACGGTTGATAATGGACCTGTGTAGGCTGGTAGCTCATGTACCAAAGCTTCAACTGCATTTACACCACCTGTAAATTCAGGTACCTCAAGCACTGGTGCTGGTTCTTCACCCTTGCTTGATTGAACAGGTTCTTCTGTCAATTCTTGATAGAAGCTCGCCAATTCATAAAACTCAGCCTTGCCACCTTCCCAGACCAGTTTAACATCTAGAAGAGAACCACCATTTCGGATAGCAAAGGTTTGGAGACTAGATGTAATGGCACCAAGATCTGTCCAACTTTCTTGTCCATCCTTAAGTGTTCTCGCTTGAACTCGTGCTTTCGCTCCTTCAGGAAGGCTTGAAACAAGGCGTAGATGGTTGGCATTGGTTGGTTCTGATAAGTGGTAAATCATTTCTCCCTTATCTTGTTCTGCTTTGTAGCTAGTCAAAACTTTTCCATCTACGAGATTAGTATAGAAGTTACCTCGGCTTTCGCCACCGTTTCCTTCTACAGTTGGATCATTGATTGGTTTGACAAATTCGCCATCATTGATCACCAATTCTGTAAATCCTACAAAACGAGCATCATAGTCAGCTGTATAGAGGACACGAAGATAGTTGGCTTTGACTGGTGTCGTCAATTCACCCTCGATGTAACGATTTCCTGGCATCTTAGAATCATGTGTCCAACCATCTGTCAATGAATCATCGTGTGTACTATTGACTACACCATCTCCCACTGTCACAACATCCGTCCAAGTTTTACCGTCTTGGCTGACTTGGATTTTACCATCACGAAGATAGTTTTGAGTTCCGTCTTGGATGTAGGCTCTGATCTTCTTGATAGTGCGTTCGCTACCAAGTTTCAAGGTTACATGGCCATCTTTATGGGCATAGTCTGAAAACTCAACGAAGTTGTTGTACACACCATCAAACAATTGATCGAGGTTATTAATCTTACGAACATCATTGCTTCCGTATGTTGGATGAATACCCATAGTTGTAGATTCTAGTTTGGTTGGTTGCACTTCTTTAGTCGTTACAAGGAGAGAAGTTGATGGCAAGTCTTGTTCTTGATTTGTTTTATTCACAAGACGAACATAACGTACCAAGTGGGTTGCGACAGTTCTATCTGTCAACTGGCTAGCTGGTGTCCATTCTTGAGCATTTGCAGAATACTCTAGACTGAGTGCTGGATTTGTTTGACCTTGGAGCTGGATGCTTTTAACTTGATGGATACGGTCAAGTTTCATTCCTAGATAGCTATTTGCAGGAAGTTTAGTTCCAGTTGGAATTTGAAGTTCATAACGACCAAGGCTATCAAATACTGGCGTTTCTTTCAAAGCATCCACGTTGGTGTCTGTTAAGTCGCTATTTCCAGAGCGTGTCTCAACAGAGAAGTCCTGAATACGCCACCAAAGGTCACTTGCCTTAGTATTGCGTACTCGGATGTATCGAGCATTGATAGCTCTAGTCACTTCCTTAGTTTGTTCTCCTGATAGGCGATCTAACTCTTGCCATGCAGATCCATCTGTAGAGTACTCAAGTACACCTGCGGCAAGTTTATCGCCAGTTCCTTGACGAAGACGAACTTTAGTGACTGACTTGACTTCACCTAGGTCAAGTTGTGCCCAGGCATCTACTGGAGTCGTATTGCTGCCGTCAGCATTTGCCATCATAGCTTCTGTATTATCTTTACCATCAGTAATTTGACTTGCTGATGTTCTCAATTTATAAACTAGATTTGAGCTGAGGCTAATTGTAGCAGTTTGTTGTTTACGAGCGTTCTCTACTGGACGATTTACTGCAATCTCGCGAACTGCAAACCAGGTGTCATCACGATCTTCTGTAGCAATCATACGTACTGCTTTAGCTTTGATGTTAAGATTTTCAAACTGAACAAGTGACTCATTACCAACATAAGTTGGTTCTTTCAAACTTATCCAATTATCTTTTTCATCTTGATACTGCACTTCAGCCTTACTAAAGGTATCACGTGGATTTGCCTGAGTTCCCATAGCAAAGGTCAATGTTTGGATATCTACCGGTTTGTTAAATTTCATACCGATATAATCACCTGTCTTGATACTATTTGGTGATTTAATCAAAGCATGAGTTGCCAAGTCACCATCCGTTACTTCTGCCAAACCACCTTCTACACCTGTTCGATTGGTAATAAAGGTGCTGATGATTTGATCTGGATGCAAGACTTTTTGAACTTCAGACGCTAGAACTTCTTTCAAAGCTAGGATAAATGGACGGATATGTTGAACACCCAATTCAGCCTTTTCAAGATGGTCTACATAATGGAAGGTATGAGTTTGAGACTGTTCGTACAATTTCAAACCTTTATAGTAGCTATCCCAAAGTTTGGCTGCATCATTTGTAGCCATAGCCTCTGTTCCTGTTAGGAAGGCATCAAGGGCATTCATTTGGTCGATTGCATTATCCAACCAATAGTGGATCTGTGCAACCATTTTTTTATCACCTGATGCTTTATAAAGTTCAGCCGCTTCTTTAATCTTGGCAAATTCTGCACGCAAAGTTGCACGTTCTGCAGTTACATCCTGACCCGCTTTGAGCTTAGTCATGAAGTCTGTCAATTTTGGAGCCAATTCAACTGATTCTTCTAGTTTAACGACACGACCATCCATGTTTTGGTTGATCATATGCTTACCGAGTTCGCGGAAGGCTGCTGACACCTTGCTATCTCCAAAATGACCATTTTCAACAAAGTTGAAGGCAATGTCATTGAGTTTCTTAGCTTCTTCTTCTGATTTCCACTGTTTCCATGTATATTGAGCTCCAGCAAAGAGGGCTATCTTAGATGGTTCAGACTGTTGCATTGGGTTCAACATGATACCGGATAGCAAGCTTGGATCTACATTCGGATGAAGGAATTTCTCACCACCACCTAGAATCAAGTGTTGTTTAGAGTTATCTGTAACTGGCCAGTTCACCCAAAGTGATACTGGACGATAAGTTTTACCACCTGCAGTTAGATTGTTCTTGAGAGTTGATAAGAAACCTTCAGAAACTTCACCCCAAATCTTACCACCCGTCAAGGTCATAGATGTTGAACTTGGGAGATTTTCATTTAGAGATTTCAACTCTGCTTCACGCCCATTACCCCAATACTGACCTGGAACAAAGATCATTTCTTTGCGAAGACCGCTATAAGTTCCTTGCATTTCTGTCAACCAGTTGGTCATATCCTGCATCAAGCGGTTGTAGCTATTGTAGCCTCCAACTGGGCTTGGTGCATCATCGGCTAGAATACCAAATTCACGGACACCCACTTTCATCAACTGGGTAAATTTAGCCTTGATGGTTGCCAAGTCTTCTTGGTAATGCGCTTCATTACCAAATCGGATACGGTTGTTCATGAATGGATGAATGGTCCAAACATAGCGAGTTTTACTTTGATTTCCGACGCGAGCAAGTTCACGAATTTCAGCTAGTTTTTCTTCTGGGTAAAGTTCACGCCATTTCTTGTTGTGGTATGGATCATCTTTTGGTGCGAAGAAGTATTGGGTCAATTTCAAATCGCCACCAAAACGCATGAGTTCAGCACGATCTGCATTAGACCATGGATTTCCATAGTAACCTTCGATGAAACCACGATTCTTGATTTCAGCGTAATCTTCCACTGTCACATTGCGAAGAACTGGAACTTGACTTTCCTTGAGCATGTGTTTCAAGGTTGTCAAACCATAGAAGACCGCATCTGTGTCTTTTCCGACGATGGAAATTGAGTTGTCCTTGATGGTCAGAGCATAAGCATCAATTTTGTCAAAGAGACCTGCTGAAACGTTAGATAAGTTTTGTTCTGCTTGTGAGCCTCGTCCATGCACTCCAAGATAGATATTAGTTGCGCCAGCAACTGCTGATTGACTAGTAGTGTAGGATACTTGATTGTCCTGTAAGACACTCTTCAAGCGATTACGAGTATAAATATCGAGTTGATCTCCCATTACCAGATTGACTTGCTTACGAAGAGCTGTTACTCCTTCTCCATAAGTCACTTTTTGTGGAGTTGGGAAAACCTTGTACTCTTTCTTGAGATAATCTGCGCTCTTGCTGGCAGCTGCAATACTATCTTCGCTAGCTGGTTTGCTTGCTGTGAATTGATCCGCCAGTTCAACTGTTCCATCACCTGTTTGCTCGACTTTTGGAGTTTCAGGTGTAGATGGTTGTTCTGGTTCTGGTGTTTCTTGTCCCTCTTTGATAGGTTTCAATAGATGAACTTCAGCTGCACTTGCAAAGCCCCCAACACCTGATAGAACTTTCAACTCAATCTTGTTGGTATGAACCGCTGCAAAGTTAACTGTTTTTTCTTGAGCGTTGTTGTCCCAGCTTCCTTCTGAAACCTTGACCATTTGGCCATCTTTTTGTGCGTAGATTTCGTAGCGAGTCACGACCCCATTTCCACCACCTGGCCGAGGAAGATAAGTCAAACCATTGACTTTTTCTGCTTCTTTCAAGGTCATAGAAAGAGTGTACGGAGCAGTATCACCAGTCCATTTAGTATGCCAAAAGGTATTTGGATCATTATCAAAAGCTTTTTCAACAACTCCTTCAGTCGCGGTTCCTGGTGTTTCTTGACTAGTTGCAGAAACTGTGAAATGATCTGTTGGAATCAAACGAGGATTTACAAATGCTTTATCTGACAACTCTGCACTATGTAAAATTCCTTTGAACCCACCGATGCTTTCAAGCGGTAGAACCAAGCTATTGTGAGCAAAGCGAGGGTGAGCTGGATTCGCGATACGTTCGATCTTCTCACCATCCACATAAAATTCCGTTGATTGTGGTTTGGTCACGATAGAGATTTGATAACGTTTATTCTTTTCAAGTTTTTTCTTGAATTGGATATGGAACTGTTCAAATTGATAAGCAAGATAGCCGTCTTTATCAGCTAGATAGATACGGTTGTCTCCACTTGTTGAGAAGGTTTGTTCACCGTCTCCAGTGACAGTTACATCAAACTTCAAGACATGACTTGGACCGACATCACCTGCCAGGCCTTCAATACTGCTATCTTTCTCAAAAGCCAATCCTTGCTCGCTTGTCTTCACCTTCTTGCTTGCATAGTTCTTCACTGTTTCAGGATTGATGGTAAACAAATCACTTTGATCAATCTCTTTTTCAGGATTTGACTGTGGCGCATAAGGGCTCGTTGGTAGGGTACGTTCTGCAAAGGTCGCAGCCGCACGGTCAGATCCCCAAGTGCGTTCTGCAGTAGTTTGCATGCTCTTGAAGAATCGTTTAAAGATATCGTAAGATGTCAAACCTGTCTCATGAAGATCAATATTGTCATTCCAAACTGCGTGGCCACCACCAATTACATTTGGATTTGATGCTTCTAGAAGTGGACCATGACCTGTTCGGAAATCGTTTGGTGTCCACCTATTATATTGTGTTTCATAGTTAGCATAGTCACCATAAGCTGTTTGACGATTATCACCATTTGGTACACTATAGGTTGGAATATCTGTTATGTTGATAATCTTAGCTCCTTGAGCAATAGCTTCTTTTGGTTGCTGCCAGCCAATACTCCAGATATCAACTTCTACATCTTTCCAATCAACCGCTGTTTTACCTCGTTTCGCACTGAGCGATCCCCAAATACGAGGTGTATAGCCTTTCCCTTTAATGTATTTAATAAGGTCATTGACATAACGACGATAGCTTTCTCTACTTCCGTAGTATTCATCCGTTCCGATATGAACAGTAGATACCCCATGAAGTGGTGCATCTGGACCATCAAGAAGTTTATCATAAACTGATTTGACAAAAGCCAGCGTTTCATCGTATTTATTATCTAGATCGAGCATGGCTACGCGTTCTACGTTATGTTTACCTCTGTAATCGCTCAGGCTACCTTGATACATGAGGTCTGGACGAACTTTGACAAATGACAGAGCATGACCTGGCGTGTCAATTTCTGGAACTAGATTGATATGCAAGGCCTTAGCAAGTTTAATCAGATTTTGCATCTCTTCTTTAGTATAGTGCTCGTCTGATGTTAATTTTTGACCATTCTTACCGACAATATCTGTCTCTACACGGAAACCTGTCTTAGCATGTTCTAGAACATACTTAAGCTCTTCTTCTTGTGTTAGATTCTTACCTGCCAAGTGTTCCTTTAGGAAGATATAGTTATCGTTGAGATGCAACTGCAAGTCGTTCATCTTGTAGTAAGCCATGTTAAGCATGATGTCTACAAGGGTGTCATAAGGGATAAATTTACGACCTGTATCTAGCATAAAGCCACGGTGACTGAAGCTTGGGAAATCACGAATTTCTCCATTTTGGAGATTGCTTTCCCCCATTTGAAGAAGAGTACGAGTGGCGTAGAAGGCTCCTGTGTTTGTTGCAGCTTCGATGGTAATGACACCATCTTGGATAGTGATTCCATAACCTTCCTTACCATAACCCTTATTTTCAACTTTTTTAAATTCAATTCGTTTTTGAGCCTGCTTGTCACCTGTCGCAAGTTCCAATCCACGGCTTGCAAGGTCTGACTGGTAGAAGGTTGCAGCCTGATCAAAGCCTGAATCCCCCGTCGCAAGAACTGTATCTGAAGTGATAGAAGATTGACCTTCTTTTCCATACCATTGTTGAACAGCTGGTGCTACTTTTGGTTTGATACCCACACCTTCATCCTGATGTAGTCCTTTGATGACTACTTCAAATTCTTTAGTAAAGGTATGTGAATCTTTAATTTGCTCTACCATAACCTTAACGCGTTGATCAGTCAGAGGCTTATAAATGTGATTTTGAAGATCAATCACACCTTGTTTGTTGCTACCGATAAGACTGACTTTTCCTGGTAGAGTTGGCAAGACAAGAGACTGTCCGTCTTTAGCTACAGTCAATTCTGTAACCTGACGGATATCCGTTACCTTACTTGTATCAGGAATATTCGAATAAGCTCGAATTTCTTGAATACCAACGTTTCTCCAACCCATTGTGCCCGCTTGATAGTCATTGATTTCTAACTTGAGATATTTAGCTTGAATACTATTGGCTAAGTCAACTTTCTCATCTAAAACAGGTTCTCCAGTCTTGGTATGAGCTAGCTTCCATTGTTTTTCTCCACTAGCATTTACATCATCTTGACCTGCATAGTAGAGGCTCCAAGATTTGATATTTGGATCATTTTGTCCCTTGCGGACACGGCGATCCCAATCAATCTCTACATGCCTAATAAGTGTAGTTTTTGGAAGAGTTAATTCGAAAGTTGGTTTGTTAATATTTGGATTTGTTGCCCAACGAGTATCAGAATCCCCATCTACTGCCTTGTCAGCAGTAAAAGGAGTTCCAGTTTCTGAGTCGTTTGCTTGGACAGTGACACCTTCTAAGTGGTTACGATCTTCTCTATCTTCAATTTGATTTTCAACCGGTTTGATTGTAGGTGTAGCTGGTTCTACAGGTTTAGAATCTGCTTTTGGTGTTTCAACCGGCTTCAGAGTCTCAGCTGGTTTGGGAGCTGTTGGAGTTGTTGCTGGGCTTGTTTCTTCAGTTGCTGCAGGACTTGTTCCTGCAGTATTTTCCTGATTTTCTTCATGACCTGCATCTGCCGTTGCCTCTGATTCTGCTTTCTTTAAAACAGCTGCTAAATCGTCCGGCAACTTATCTAGTGGCTGAGCTTGTGTAATTGTTCCTTCTTTCTCAGGTGTTCCAACTGTCTCTGCAGCTTGCACTACATTTGCACCAAAGATACTAGCACCTATCAATACAGAGGCTGCACCAATTGCAAATTTTCGAATACTATAGTGACAACGTCTTTCAAAAAAATGTCTATCCATCTTTCTCCTATTCCTTTCTCCCACTTATTACAGTAAGCGGTCTCATTTTCCATTTGAAAATGGAGAGAACCTAGAGGTTCTCTCCAACTAAGTTATTTCTGTCTGAATTCTAGTTCCGGTAAACTCTAAAATCCAGTCTTCTTTAATTTTCTTTACGTTTTGTTGCAAGGACAGCAGCAGATAAGGCAAGACTAACGCCTGCTAGGAAGATAGCTGTATCAGATTGGCTTTCTCCTGTTTCTGGCAATCTCTTCTGATCTTCTGTTGAAACTGAAGTTTTAGATTCTGCAAGTTTTCCTTGGCCCAATTGACTAACCTGATACTCAGGTTTTTCAATAGTTGGTGCTGCTTGATCGCCTGCTGTAGCCAATAGTCCTGTGTAGGCTGGCTTTTCGTTTACCAAAGCTTCTACTGCATTGACTCCACCTTTGTATTCTGGAACTTCATTGACAGCTGCTTCTACTGCATTAGCGCCACCTTTATATTCTGGTAATTCATGAACCAAGGCCTCTACTGCATTCGCTCCACCTTTGTATTCTGGAACTTCATTGACAGCTGCTTCTACCGCATTGGCTCCACCTTTGTATTCTGGAACTTCATTAACTACTGCTTCTTCACCTGCTGTTCCAAGTGGCCCTTTATACTCAGGTACATCAAGAATTGGTGCTGCTTCTTCACCTGCTGTTCCAAGCGGACCTTTATACTCAGGCACTTCAAGAATTGGTGCTGCCTCTTCACCTTTACTACTTGTAGGAGCATCTGGTTTCACAGTCTGATCTTGTAGTTGGTTGAGATATTCTGCAAAGTAGGCAACCATTCTTTCAGTCAAGAGATGGTTATCCATAGCATATTTCATGCTAGCTACTACACTTGCGACTTCCTCTTGATTCTCTTTGCTGGTTAATTTTTGAGCTTTTGATAAAGCTGTTTCATAACCTGACAAATCAAGAGTTGTTTCTGCAACCTGTGGACGACTAAATATCAACTCAGCAGCGGCTTGATATCTATCACCACCGTCTCCATAAGTCTTAGTACCTGTCAAAACGATTTTCTTAGCCTTGATTGTCTTACCAAAGTCAATGTCTTTTGGTTTATTGTTATCTGGCCAATCAGTTGCAGTGAAAGTATGTTCTTTACCAGATTCATCTCTCACAACCAATTTCACATCTCGCAAATTACCATTTGATCCTGATCCGCGTGGCACATAACGGAAGCCTGTGATTTCTGTCGCTTCTTTCAAGACCATAGTTGCAGGTTTACCAACATCTCCACCATTCCAAGACGTATGCCATAGACTTGATAAGTTACCATCAAAGGCATTTGCTAAATCTTCTCCCGCTTGCGCTGGAGCATTTAGACTTTCAAAGTCTTCTGCTACCAAGGCTGTTTTCTTTTGTACCAAGGCATTCTTCAGAGCGTCAATCTTAGCAATTTCAGCACGCGCTTCTTCTACACTAATGTCATCATCTGCTTGGCTGAGGTTAAAGACAGCTTCCTTCAAGGCATCCATAGATTCCTTAGTATAGTTGGTCATGGCAACCGTTGGTAAGTAGTTCTTCAGAGCATTTTCTGTCAACATCTTACCTGTTAGAGTGACTTCCTCGATTTGAAGTTTATCCATGATGAAGTCGTTGTAACCACGGAAGTTCGCATTTCCACCAGAATCTCCACGAGTATTGCTTGCGTTACCAGTTGAGTAGATACCCACCCAAGTATCGCCTGTTTCTGCACCTGTTACGAGGAAGGTTACCTTCTTAGCTTTCTTAGAATCTGTCCAAGTATTTGGCAATTCATGCATTTCCAAATTGCTTGCTTGATTACCTCGACGTCCTGATTGGAATTCTCCCTTACCGACTACAAAGGCGTAGGTATTGTCAGAGCCTGCTTCGTATTCAAAGGTTACACGATAAGTCTTACCAGCTTCAAAACGGAAGTTTTGAGGGATTGTTTGGTAAACCAAGTTACGACGACTCACTAGTCCATTTGTCTTCAATGACCAATTTCCTTCGATGACATCATCGACTTTCTTACCATTCCAATCACGTTGTGTATATGGATCATGTTTTTCAGATAAGTGAGTACGATTATCCTCAACTCCTTCGATACCACCAATTACAAATGGGAAAATACCTTGAGCGACATTTTCAAAGTCTTGTTTAAATGTTCCTTTAGCTGTATCATGATTATCTCCGTACATACTTGAATTGTTTTCAAAGGTACGAATTTCATCAAAGTAAGTTGCTTCATCACCAGCTTCACGACTCAAAGTAAGAGTGACATTTGATACATCTGAACCCGTTGTAAAGAAGGCATACATGTTTTGGAAGTAACTTGTATCGTCAACTGTAGCATTGTCACGACGAGTATTATGAGCATAGGCCTTGACATAGTTAAGAGCTAGTGACTTATTGGTATAGCTAGTCACTTCTTTTTCACCAGTATTTACTGTGATACTTGCCTTAGCATTACTACGATTATCAACACCGACATAAACGGCATACTTAGTATTTGGTTTCAAGCCAGTCAGTTTCTGAGTAAGGCTGACTGTGCTCTTATTGCCTTGGATACGAAGCATTTCATTTGCGCCTTGAGATTTGACAATTTCTGCCTTAGAAGCATCACCAGAAATGGTCCAGTGTTTCAAAGTTCCACTGTTAAATCCTTGGTCATAGATGTGCATGCCTTCGCTCCATGACATTTCAGGATTGGTTTGTTTTGAACGGTAGAGAACGTATGGTTGATTTGCAGTAAGATCAAGGGTAATCTTACCATCTTTCACAGCTACTTCCTGTTCTTCAGTCTTACCTTGGTCAGTTAGTTTATAAAGGTAAACCTTACTATTCGCCCAGTCGCTAGGAAGCGTCCAAGTTGTTGCACCAGCTTGCGTATTGAAGTAGTACATTTTTTCCTTATCAGTAGGAAGTTTCTTACCATTCGCATCCCAGTTCCAAGGAGTCAAGTAAGCTGAACCATCTTGGATGACACGTCCGTTGAGAGTTACTGTACGTTCACGGTATTGTGGGCTATTGACATCGTTTGACTTACGAGTCACAACTACTTTATTGTTGTCAGCATCTACCAATTCCACTCGCATTTCTGGAGTCCATTTATAGGTGCTACCGTTATCAGACATAGTGACTGGTGTACCGTTTTCCCACTTGCTTACAGTAAAGTGTTGGAAATACTTGGTCATGACATCATGAGCAAACAAGTTAGTTACATAGCCATTGTAGTCGCTACGACCTTGCCAACCTTCAAAGTCTTTCATGCTGTAACCACCTAGAAGTGGATAGTTGGCTGCACCACCGTAACTTCTGTAATCCCCAACCCAAGAATCTTTTTGGTGGTTGCGGATAAAGCGCGTAATGGCACTGTTGATACCTTTATTAGTGTAGCCACCATAGGTCAAATCAGCTGCCCAGTGTTGGAAGGTAGAGTCGTATTCACCACCATGGCCCCACTCAATCGCAAAGCGCCAGCCTTGTTTGTTAATTTCTTTAGCAAGAACGTGGGTAGCCCAGGCACCATTATCACCTGACTGGCCATTGCCCCAAACATCCACGTAGATAAAGTCGAGACCCTCACCAAGTTTGTTTTTCAATTCTTCCCAACGAGCTAAGCGACCATGCGCCAAGTCATAAGCAGCATCAATGTTAATACCTTGATCTAGCCAGTTCCAACCATAGCTGTAGCTTCCATCTGGATTCTTACGAAGAATCTTTTCGTTAAAGTATTTAGACTCAGGATAAGTTTCAGAAGCGTTGACGTGGATACCTAGATGAGCTCCATATTTCTTCGCTTTCTCAATCAAAGCCTTGAAGTCTTCGACACCACCAATACGTTTACCAATATCAGCATAGTTCAAGTGTCCAGAGTCATGACCTTCACTACCATAACCTTTAAGTAGAACACCCTGTCCAAGACCATCTGTGTGGAGATTGATCTTCTTGATACCATCCAAGGTCATAAGGAATGGGTTTTGTGCTTGTGAACCAAAGTTCATCGCGATACGATAAGCAGTGATATCCTTGACTTTTTCCCAGCCTTGAGGGTTGTTCATGATACTACGATAAGCAATGGCACCATCTTGCCAGTCCACTTTTTTATCCGCATTAGCATCTTCAGTGATCACAACCTTGGCACTTGGAAGTTCTTTAGTGTACTCTGGGAAGACAATACCCTTATAAGCTTTTTCCCATTGCCACTCAGAACTATGAATTCCGACATAGTTGGCATTTCCAACGGTTTCTTTATAAGCCGTCAAACGGGTCCAGTCATTAGAGCCACCACCGTAACTGTTTTGAGAATTACTCCAAACACCTGCAGCAAGCTTATCTGTAGAAACAAATCCATACATGTAACCCTTAGCCAAATCCTTCATTGGATTGGTTACTTCAATATGATCATCCCCGCTGACATGCGTATTGTTTGACATAGTTGCCCCATCAAACTTAGCACCAGCTTGCTCACTAGAAACAGATACTAAAGCATTCCCGAGGAAACTAATAGTAGAGAGTAATTTTCTTTCATCGTCAATCTTTTGACCTGGAGTGACTTGATTGTGGTTGACAATCTTAGTTACATCAAAATGCAATTGATTATCCACAACTTGCAGACGAACTGTCATATCCGCATTGATAAGATTAGCCTCATCACGGAGTTTCATTTCATATTCTGCAGTTGTTTCATTAATTTTCTTATAAGTAACCTCAGGGGTGATTCTGTGGTTATTGATAAAGACTTGATTGAACTGTTGAACCTGTCCTGGTAAAGTATGGCCATTTAGCGTATATTCCTTGACACGTGGAAAGGCTTGGTCAATCACTGCTTTTAGGACTTTAGACTGGATGGTATCATAAGTCACTTTACTATCATCTACCACCGCACCAGTTTCTTTTTCAGCAGTAGTTTCAGTAGCTTGAACTCCGTCTTGATTGTCAGTCTTAATATTTACAACTGTCTTTTCAGTACCATATGTACCAGCTTTAAGTAAGATTTTCTTTTCATTTTTAAGATTTTCATTAACAGCAGCTGGCAAAGTAACCGTATCAAAAAGTTTTACATCATTATTTGTTGCATTCAGCTGACCATCTGATTTTAAGCTAATAGTCAGATGATTCACTGAGCCATTTACTGGAGCTGCAACACGGCCTCCCTGATACCATGTGCTATTACCTGGTGTCTTATATTCCCAGAACCAACCTTCTTTGTCATATCCAACAAAGACATTATTATTTGTATCTTTAAATTTCAAGAAAACACCAAAACGTGATTTGCCTGTTTCAGATTCTTCTTTGAAAGTGAGATCTACATTCGCATTCCCATTCGCATCCACAGTCAATCCTTGCTTTTCAAACAAAGCTGGTTTGCTAGCATTGTCATTTTGATCTGTTGAAGATAACTTATTGTAACGAACACCATTTTCTTCACGAATAGCAACAGTCCCTTGCTGTTCTTTTCTTGCTACAGTTTGCCATTCAAGAGTGACTTCCTTTGGTGTCTCTGGCTTAGCTGTCGCTGGTTTTTCTTCTTTCGGCTTATCTTCTTTTGGCTTTTCTTCAACTGGTTTTTCAGTTTCCTCTAAATTCGCTGGTTTTGAACTAGAGATTCCCTTAATATGATCTTGGATCCATTTTAATTGTGCTGGAGAGAAAAGGATTCCTCCACTACGAACGCCAACCACACCATTTTGATGAACCCCAATCAATTTACCATCCGTGTCAAAGATACCGCCACCGCTAGCACCTGGTTGTCCACCTTGATAACCAACTCCTTGGACTCCTTCACCATAAGATTCAGCAAAATCCACAGCAGTGTTAATAACTGGTGCCAACTTACCAGCAGGATAGCCAAACATATTGACTTTATCCCCAACTTTCTTAACAACTGGCTTTTCAGTAACTTCAACAGGAGCATTTTCAAGAACTGTACGCAATCTTACAAGAGCCAAATCATTCTTATAACCCTTTAGATAGCCATCTCGATCCCAGTGAATCACATCTTTTTTACTAAATTTTACATCTTCTAAACCAGGGTAAGAGATACTAAAAATATCACCATCCCCTTTGTCATTATCCACAACCTTACGAATATTTCCATCTTGTTGATCCTTGATAAAGTTGTGAGAAACAGTCAAAACAAGATCCTTACCAATGACAATACCACTACCTTCTCCTGATGGAGTCTTAATCTTAACAGTAGCGCCATAGTTCAATTCTCCATTTTTTGTTTTGGCAACATCTTCAGGAACTAAACTACCAGTATCTTGTGCTAATTGGTCTTTATTTACTTCTTTACCATTATCAGTAGCTTTTTCAAGCTTTCCTTCCAATTCTTTCGGTAACTTGTCAGTAGTTTCTTTGTTTTCCTTTTCAAGAGCTAATAACTCTTCTTCAGTTTTTGGTCCATCTGTTGTTTCAGCAGAACCTGGATTTGCTGCTGCAGCTTCCTTATCGAACTCTCGTCCATTATCACTCGCTTTTTTATCCAAATCAGCTAGCTCACTTGGCAAATTATCTGTTGAGCCAACTGTTGGTGTGTTAGCCATTACTGGAGCAGTAGCAAAAAAACTAGCCCCAATCATAACTGAAGCAGCACCTAGTGCAAATTTACGAATGCTGTATGTACATCGTTTTTCAAAAAATCGTTTATCCATTAACTCCTGATTCCTTTCACTAATCTTCGTAAGCGTTTACATTTCTTGTTCGAAAAATACTCCTTTCTATCTGAAAAGTGCAATGCTTAACGTTTATAAAAAAATAATTGCACTTTTAATATAACAAATATTGGCAGATAAAGCAATAGGAAAGCTAGGAAAATTGCTAATTTTTTCTTAATTTTGGCAAAACCATAGTCTGCCATTTAGAGGGAGTTATCATAAAATAAAAAGGATTTAGCATTCCTATCGAATGCCAAATCCTCTATCACTCTGTTTCTATAGATGTTTAAAATCTACTTCACATGTTTTGCGAGTTCTTCTTGAGCTTTTTTATTAGACTCTTCTTTTTCTTTCATCCATTTTTCTTGGGCTTTTTGGTATTCTTCTGTTGTTACTGGTTTATCTTGTACATCAAGGTATTTATACAAGTGAGCTTCACTTGTTCCTTTGTTTCCAGAATAAGCAAATGGAAGTGTGAATGGTACCATCTTAGACAACATTGGACGACCAGTTTTAGAAGTTGTTGGGATTAGCAAGGCACTGTCGGTCAACCAAGCTTGGGCAGCAGCATATTTTTCATAACGTTTTGAAATGTCATTCACTTCTTCACCAGCTTCCACAACCATTTTTTCGTAGTCTTCCAAACCAACTTGCTTAGCCGCAGCGTTGTTTGTTCCAGAGTCAAATCCTAGGTAAGTCTTTGTACTTTCCCCTACAGATGGTTTGAGAATATCAAGGTAGGTAGATGGGTCAATGTAGTCTGGTCCCCATCCAACGTTATCTGAGACATCCCAATCTTGTCCAGCAGCCGTTTCAGCAAAGTAGGTAACATTGAGAACTTCATCTTTTTGAAGTTGTTGGATATCAATGACGACATTGTCAGTTCCTAATGTTTCTTCAAGTGATTGTTTAAAAGATTGGACACGTTGAACTTTTGTTGTATTGGTTTGGTCAACTGGCATATCCAAGTGGATTGGGAATTGAACGCCTTCTACTTGGAGAGCTGTCTTAGCTTTAGCAAACTCTGCTATCGCTTTTTCAGGATTGTAGAGTCCATCCTGAGCATCATCCAAGTTCACGTTGCTCCATTCGTCACCATAAGTCACCAATTTGTCTTTGACCATTTCGCCAAAGTTCTTTCCATCTGCCTGTACAAATGTAGGAGGAACAAACAAGTTACGAAGCAGTTTAGTTGCCCCATTCGCACCATTCACTTGAGAAGCATAGGCTTTTCTATCAAAACCAAAGGCAAGAGCTTGACGGAAATCTTTGTTTAGAAGAGCTTTCTTGGTTGAAGTCTTTTGTTCATCTGTAGTCTTAGAAGTGTACTTATAAGACTGGCGATCAATATTAGTACCTACTAAATAAGTAGTAGAATCTTGTGGTGTATAAACGATGTTGTCTTTAAACTCTTTTTCAAGTTCAGGATAACTTGCGCTTGTCGGGAAGAGACGAGCCATTGTAAAGCTTCCATCTTTGAAGTTTTCTGCAAGTTTTCCTGTATCTTGACCATCCCAGAATGAAAGTTTTACCTTATCAATGTGAACATTGTCCTTATCCCAGTAGTTTGGATTCTTTTCAAATTCTACTGAAGATTTAGCGACCAATGATTTCAACAAGAAAGGTCCGTTATAAAGGATACTGCTTGGATCTGTTGCTTTCCCAAAATCATCTCCCTTAGAGTTTAAAAACTCTTCATTAACTGGTGCTAAGACACCCATTGTTGTTTTAGAATTCCAAAAACTTTCAGGTTTGTTCAAAGTGTATTGAACTGTTTGATCGTCAATCGCTTTAATCCCAACTTGAGAGAAATCTTTAGTTTCCCCTTTAGCGTATGCATCCAAACCTTTAATTGAATCCTGTACCAAGTAAAGGGCTTCTGATTTCTTATCTGTCGCATACTTAAGTCCTGTTACAAAGTCTTGAGCTTTCACAGACGCATACTCTTCTCCTTCAGATGTGTACCACTTGGCATCTTTACGGATTGTATAAGTGTAAGTCAAGCCGTCCTTAGATACAGACCAATCCTCAGCCATAGATGGCACAAAGTTACCATAGCGGTCATTTTCAAGCAATCCATCAATCACATTACTAGTAATGTCAGTAGTTGCTGCCTTACCAGTTGTCAAGTAGTTCAGGTTATCTGGATCTGTTTCGTAAACATAAGAAAAAGTTTTCTCACCTTTTGCACTAGACCCTGAGCCAGAACAAGCAGCTAAGACACCTGCTGCTAATAAAGTTACTCCCGCAAGAGCCAATACTTTCCTTGTTTTCATAGTATTCTCCTTTGTTTTTCTATCCATTATAGACCCTTTGCAATCTATTGTCAATATATTTTTCTGAATTTTCATTTTTAGTTGTTATTTTCTGACAACTATCGAATCTTATTTCATTTTTTAATCTCTTTTTAACTATAAGAAAAGAGGGAATCCAGTAACTCCCTCATCCATCTATTTAAATCATTTTTAGATTCATTAATTGAAAGCTTGCAATGCGGAAAGAAGATAAGAACCCTCACGAATTTTTTGACCTACGGCCTTAGCATTTTTGACCAAACCCTGATACTCTGCTTGAGACAAATGTTCCAATACTTCTTCCAAGTCAAGTAAACTCTCAATACTAATTCCACACTCTTTTTCTAAGACGAAATTAGCCAAAGCAGATTGCCCCCAGACAATAATAGGGAAACCAGAAGCCAAATAAAGGGAGGCCTTGTGGGAATTATTGTATCTCAAATACTCACCAAACACTCCGATACAAGTTTTAGAACTGTCACCATCCCAAACCAAACCAAAGCTTCCTTCTAATGCTGATGGTAGTTCATCTGGAAGAAAGGAACCAAAATAGGTTTCATTGGATAGCTTTCTAGCCTCATCAAAACCAACACCATAAAGGTTATATGCCGGTCTTGCAGGCAACTCATATAAGTAACCTGCTTTTTCTTGAGCTAAATTTCCAGCTACAATAATAGCTCCTTCCTTCGATAAATCTTCTTTATCCTGATAATTCGGGATCAGATAGTCAAAAATGCCTAAACTAACTATTTTCTTCTCAGAAATCCCCTTATCAACAAGCACTGATTTCATAACTGGATTATGAGCAATAAGACCATCAGCTTGTTTCAAAAGACTAGACTCTTGAAGATGAACACGAATCTTATGCTTCAAGGGTACTGTATCCAAATTAGCATAGCGCAAAACTTCTAAATCATGGATAATAAAGTGAACCTTCACTCCTTTACGTTGGATTCTTTTGACTAAATGAGTCGTAAAGAAACTATGATGAAGCATAGGAAATTGAATCAGTAGCTGATCCCCTTCCTTCAACTTAGAGATAGCTTTGGATAGGGCTTTGGCCTTATGTCGTTGGGCTCTAATAGTCCCCATTTGATACCAATCATCTACCATTAATAACAAAGGACTATAGCCCTCTCGAACTACTATTTCTTCGACATCATTTCGCGCCTTATTCCCCGCATTTCGTGCACCAGAATCCTTCAGAAATTCTTCTTTTAGATAATATTTCATCTATCAATTTTATCCTTCGTTACCTTATTTAAACTCTTCCTCTACAACATTTAGTGCACGTTCAATGACCACATGCATGTCGTAGTATTTATAATCAGCCAAACGTCCACAGAAAATGACCTTATCATTCTGTGCTGCTTCTTCTTGATATTTAGCAAACATGGCATTGTTTCTCTCATCATTGATTGGATAATAAGGTTCATCACCACGTTTCCAATCAGCTGGATATTCACGAGTAATAACCGTTTTATCTTGCGTACCATACTCAAAATGTTTATGCTCAATAATACGAGTATAAGGAATTTCTCGTTCTGTATAGTTTACAACTGCGTTTCCTTGATAGTTTTCTTCATCTAGAACTTCATGCTCAAAACGAAGACTACGGTATTCTAACTCACCATGTTTATAGTCAAAGTATTGGTCAATCATCCCTGTAAAGACAACTTTTTCAGCAGAAGCTTCTAATTCCTGACGATTGGCAAAAAAGTCAACTCCAAGTTCTACTTCAACATCTTTCAGCATATTTTCAATGATAACGTTATACCCCCCAATTGGAATACCTTGGTAACGGTCATTGAAGTAGTTATTATCAAAAGTCAAACGAACTGGTAGACGTTTAATGATAAACGGTGGAAGGTCAGTCGCAGAACGTCCCCATTGCTTTTCAGTGTATCCTTTAATCAACTTTTCATAAATATCTGGACCGATCAACTTGACAGCCTGTTCTTCCAAGTTTTTAGGTTCAACGTCCTTCATGTGAGCCGTTTGCTCAGCAATCTTATCTTTGACCTCTTGAGGAGTTTTTGTCCCCCACATAGCATAGAAAGTATTCATATTGAAAGGTAGATTATAAAGGCTACCCTTGTAATTTGCTACAGGCGAGTTGATGTAGTTGTTAAACTCAGCAAATTGATTAACATAATCCCAAACTTTTTTATTAGAAGTATGGAAGATATGTGCACCATATTTATGAACATTAACACCTTCTACATTCTCACAATAGATATTCCCACCAATGTGGTCACGTTTATCAATAACTTTTACTTTTTTTCCACGCTTGGTTGCTTCATAAGCAAAAATTGCTCCAGACAACCCAGCACCAACGATTAGATAATCATACATATTACACCCCTTTATTTCTGAATAACTGTTGTTTTATATCTTGTAGATTTATAACTTTAAAAATCAAAATCAAACTGATATAAATTATTGCCCCCAAAATAGCAGAAAGTCCTACATTTAATACAGACGGTAAATTCAATAAGTCTTTGACAAAAAACAGAATTCCATACATCAATCCTGATGAAATCATAATTTTTATCATAGATCCTATAATCGGAACATCTCTTAGATAAGAGCGAGTAAAGAATAACTGTATAGCCCAAACCAGAGACTCTGTTAAAACAGATACAATTGCTGCCCCTATATAGCCCAATTTGGGAAGAAAGAGAAGATTTAATCCAACACTAACAATAGCAGGAATTGTAGTTGAAAGCATGAACTCTCTATTTTTATTATGGGGAATCAAAATTTGAATCCCCATAATATTTGTCCAACCAATAAAGAACATTCTTAGAATCATAATAGCTATTGCATAGCGTGCATCTTGAAAATCTTTTCCCAGAAAAAAGTTAACAAAATCATCGTTTATAATTAACATACCTGCCATAATGGGGAAAATAACCAAATTATAAATTAGAAATGACATCTCATGCATTTTATTAACTGCTTTATGATCCCCTGATGATAAAAGATTTGAAACTCGTGGTAACATGACACTTCCCAATGAAGTCACTAGGGTCAATAAAATATTAACAAGTTTCAATGCTTGATCATAGATTCCTACATCTTTTGTTGAAGCTAAAGCTCCCAGCATTGTACGATCCAAAGTAACATAGAGCGATATGGCAATCTGAGGTAAAAACAATAAGATAACTGGCTTCAAATGCTGCTTAGCATATTCCCAATCAAAGTGCGGTTTCCCAATAAACTCTCTTGCCGGCAACCACATACTTAGTTGTCCCAACAATTCAAAAATGGTAAGCAAGAACACATATAAATATAGGTCGCTAGCTGATTTTATAAATAGAAAAATAGCAATGACGCCAACTAGTTTCACTGTAATATTTCTGACTGTAATTTTTCGAAAATCCTCTAAACCTTGGAATAGCCAAGAAATATCTAAACCTTTAGAAAGTAAACTTAATCCTAAAATATAAGCTACTGGGTTTTGCATTAACGAAAAAGTGAGACAAAGCAAAATATAGAGAGTCAGTGATAAGATGGTTGCTCCAAGTTGTAAAGTATAAATTCCCCAGAAATTTTTACGAATTGTTTTTCGATTACCAGAAATTTCCTTTGTACCATAATTGGCTACCCCCAAGGTAGCCAACAGGATAAAGTAGGTAACAATAGAATTATAATAACCATAAGTTCCTAAATCATCAGAACTAAATACTCTGGTAACATATGGAGTCGTAATAATCGGTAAAATAATTACTAATAATTGATATGAAAGATTGTATGCATAATTTTTAAGAACCTTCATAGGGAGCATATTCCTCACTTAACTACTATTATAAACGGCGAAAATTAGTCTGTCCAAAAATGATGATGTTAAATAGATTAAACTTTTTTTGGTACAAAAATCACTTAACTAGCCTCAATTTAGAACCAAGGATACATATAACACAAAAACTTTAAACATCTTGATAATTATACCTATACTTACTCCAAGAAATACCCATCAATAACAATAATGGATTGTACATTAATTCAAAAAATTGTGGATCAAACATTGAATGAAGTATCAATACAATAAAAACAAGCATCTCAACTGTATTAAAGTGTCCTCTTTTATTTAGTTGATAGAAACTATACCAAATAACAACTAGTAGAATCACTCCATAATGCAACAAAATATTTACAAAAGATGAATCAACGTATAAATAATTATCAAAAACAGACGTAGCCCTTTGTTGCAATTCCCAATCAATTCTTTGACCAAACATATGTACACCATATAAAGATAGTGTCTTATGTCCTAAACTTAGTCTTCCTGTCAAAGCTACGTTTAAAATTTGAAAGAGTTTACTGTTTGCGTTATAAAAATAAGTCAAAATGATAGGAATAAGAATCCCTGCAGTCAACGTAATTTTACCAATGGCATTCAGGATTTTTTGACTAACTACTTTATTTTTGAATATGTACACCAATACTAATGCTAGAATTGAAAGAAAGAAAGCTGATTTCGTATCAGTATTAACGTAAAAATAATAATTCAGTATTCCAAACAATAAAATTTCTGACAATCTGATTTTACTTTTTCTTAAATATAGATATACCAAAGTCAGATGAAATAAATAATTAGCACCGAGAGTAACATATTGGTATCCTTGGCTAAAACGGAATCGCCCTCCTAATTGAACCCTCAGCGTATTTTCAATAATGCCAAACTTTAATAGACCATATATAGAAATCATTAATAGTACTATCGAAACTGTCCAGAGAATCAAAACTTTTCTAAAATTCACATTGTTTATAGAAATAATAAATAAGATTGTTGAAATTATTGTGAGGGCATCAAAAAGCTTATGTGTTGAAATTCCAATAATGATAGCCAAGCAGAAAGCTGAAAAGAAGAATATCAGAAACTTACTCGAGTGTCTCTCTAATAGTAGTTTAAACAGAAGTATGACAATAGACACTATCATAGCAACTATTCGAAAACGATAAATTTCAGGGTATTTATAGACTAAGTTTGTTTGAGCTATGAAATTAAAAAGCAACCAAATAAAGAAAGCTGAAAAATATAATAACTCTGATAATTTTATTTTTATTTTCATATTTTTACCTAAGTTTGTTTAAATTATCCAATCTTATTTCGAATAGTGTTATACAATTTTGCAGATACGAGAAACAATATATATTTCAATTTATTTTTCCTTGTAACATTTGAATTCGGAATAACATCTTTGAAATATTGAATGTATTCTTTTCTAATTTTATCAACTTCAGCATACATATCTGAACTAAGCATAGCATGTACAATATGCAGACCATTAAAAACATAGCGAACATTCAAGGCTCTTCTCATATCCCTATCACCTGAATAGTCTCGTTCAATATAACTTCTATTCCATTCCATTGCCTTGTAAAAATCTAAGAGACGATCACTATACTTAGAATTTACAATACTTCCTGGTCTTCGATAGTATTTATAAAGATTTAGATCACTAACAGCAATATTTTCACAGGAAGCAATATGCTCATAAGCAAGAGCTAAATCTTCATATAACATCCCTTTAGGATATGGAAACCTTAATAAGATTTCTTTCCTATATAGTTTACCACCTGAATGTGTCCCAACATAATTTCCATAAAACATTTGTTCTAAAGCTGTTCTACGATCTAATTTTCCAGAATATTTCTCTCTGAAATCTCCTAAAAAATCACTATTTTCATAGTTTCTAACTTCAATCACTGGAGTTGCTACAAGATCAACTCTATACTTATCTCTAAGTTCTACTAAATATTCAATGGCTCTATGGTCATAATAATCGTCTGAATCAATGAAAACAATCCAATCTGTTGAAGATTCTTTTACCCCAGTATTGCGGGCATTGGACAATCCCCCATTTTCAATATGCAGAACTTTTATTCTATTATCTTCTCGAGCATATTGGTCACAAATTTCTCCAGAACTATCCGTCGAACCATCATCTACTAGGATTATTTCAATATTTTTATATGTTTGTTGCCTTAGACTTTCTACACAATAACTCAAACAGTTCTCAACATTGTACACTGGTACAACAATAGAAATCTGATCCATTATGATAATCCTTCCAAAATGATATCAACAATACGCTCACAAGCTTTTCCATCTCCATATGGATTACTTGCTTTACTCATCTTGCTGTACTCTGTTTCATCTTCTAGAAGCAGTTTGAAATTAGTATAAATATTTTCTTCTTCTGTTCCTACCAATTTCAAGGTTCCTGCAGCAATCCCCTCTGGACGTTCTGTTGTATCACGCATTACTAATACTGGTTTACCTAAAGAAGGTGCTTCTTCTTGCACACCACCAGAATCTGTTAAAATCATGTAGCTTTGATTCATAAAATTATGGAAATCAATGACTTCTAGAGGTTCAATGATTTTCATACGTTCATTATCGCCAAACACTTTACTTGCTAGCTCACGAACCTTAGGATTCTTGTGAATAGGATATACGACTTTAACATCTTCAAACTCATTCAGGATACGATTAACTGCATTAAACATATTTTCCATTGGTTGACCAAGATTTTCACGTCTATGGGCTGTCAACATGATTAGTTTACTGTCCTTAGCCCACTCTAAAATAGGATGGTCATAATGCTCTTGAACGGTTGTCTTCAAGGCGTCGATGACAGTATTTCCAGTAACATAGATATTCTCTCTTCCCTCTTTTAGAAGATTCTCTTTAGCCACTTCTGTCGGAGCAAAATTGAAATCCGCAATAATTGAAGTAGTCTGACGATTGAACTCTTCAGGAAATGGGCTTTGAAGATTATAAGTTCTCAATCCTGCCTCTACATGTCCAACTTTAATTCCCATGTAAAATGCAGCTAAAGCTGTCGCAAAAGTGGTTGTAGTATCCCCATGAACAAGAACAATATCTGGTTTTTCCTGCTCTAAAACTGCTTGAATTTTATCTAAAATACTTGTCGTGATTGTAAATAGTGTTTGATTTGCCTTCATAATTCCTAAATCATAATCAGGAACAACTTTAAAGACATCTAAAACTTGCTCTAACATTTCTTTATGTTGACCGGTTACACACACAAGTGTTTTGATTGAATCATTTTTCTTCAGTTCATTCACTAAGGGACACATTTTTATTGCTTCTGGACGCGTCCCAAAAACTAACATTACTTTTTTCATTTTGAATCTCCCATTAGTTTTTGATAAAATTTACGATAATTCTCTAAAAATAAAGGATAACTAAACTTCTCTTCATAATCTTTTTTAGCTTGATGAGCTAACCTAGTTCTAAGAGTTGAGTCAGTCGCCAGACTCTCAATAGCAGAAGCTAAGGCCCTAGCATCTTTAGCAGGAACCAAGATCCCATTTTCTTTTGTAACAACTTCATTAATGCCAGGAATATCTGTCGCAACCATGGTTTTTCCATTCATAAATGCTTCGATAACATTTAGAGCCAAGCCCTCAAATAATGACGAAGACACTAGGAAATCAAAACTATTAATACACTCGACTATATCCTGTCTATATCCTAAAAAAGATACTTTATCTTCCAGATTTCGTTCTTTAACCTTGTTTTCTAATTCGGCTCTAAGTTCTCCATCCCCAACGATAAATAAACGAAGGTTTTCATCTGAAATCAAAGAAATAGCATCAATCAAATAGGTCAAACCTTTTTGTTCAGATAATCTTGCAATACAGCCTAGCTTGATTCCATCAAACTTCATAATCTCATCAACTTGTCTATTTGACTGTTTCAAGATCACTCCGTTATAGATAACAGTGCTGTCTGCAACTCCCACATCATCTTTCAAATTTTGATTAACTGCTTGACCCACTGCAATACTATAGGCATTTTTCAGTGAAAATCTATATAAAGACAACTTATCTTTAAAGACATTATGAGCAGTGTAAACGTGGACTAGCTTGGGATTAATCAGTTTTAACAAACGAATATAAAAAGCTGCCATTCGATGATGCGTATGAACCAGAGTAATATCATTTGTCTTAATAATTTGATAAATAGTAAGAAGCAGCTTCAACACAGTAAGGGGATTTTTGCTGTCTATATCGTGAATTTTATGATGGATAATTCCTTGGGCCTCTAATTTTGGTTCCCAAAGGCCTCCTGTAGAAGCTACATGTACACTATCAAACTCATCTTTCAAATCAGAACTCAACTGGTACACGATTCTCTCAGCACCACCAATATCCATCGTTCGTGAAATATGTAAAATATTATTTTTTCGTTTTTCGTTTCTCATCTAAAACTCGCTTAATAAAGGTAACATTCCCTACAAAGTATCGTTTAAAGAGACGCTTTGGCTCATTAGCAACTCGGAACAACCACTCCAAGTTTGATTTCTGCATCCAAAGTGGGGCACGCTGAATGTGACCAGACAATACATCAAAACTACCACCTACACCCATAAAAATAGAATTCACTCCATTATCCATAAATTTTTGGATGATGTATTCTTTTTTAGGTGAAGTAATTCCAACAAATACAAAGTCGGGATTCTTTTCACGAATATCTTCCTGAATATCTTGCTCATCTTCCTCAGAAAAATAACCATTACGATGTCCAACAACTCGTAGATTTGGATACTCTTCTTTAAAATTTTGTAACATATCTTGCAAAACTTCTTCTTTAGCACCAAAAAAATACACTGAATAAGATTTTTCATCGGCTAATTTTAATAATCTTTGCATTAAATCAATTCCAGCAACTCGTTCTGGAACTTGGTAGCCCAAAAATCGAGAAGCTAGAACTACTGATGCACCATCTGCATTGATGATCTCAGACTCGTTAACTATCTTCTTAATAGCTTCATCTGATTGACATTGGTTAATCTTATCAGCGTTTACGCCCATTAAATGAAGAGGACGTTGTTCAATTACAAATTTCTCAACCTCTTGTACTGTTTCATCCATTGTTAAAGGGTCAATTCTGACCCCCATTAAATTAAAACTATTCAAATTAATCTCCCCATGTAGACTCAAAATGACCCTTACGCTCGGCTTCTTTTGGTAACTTCATGTAATCACCATATATTTTTGTTAAATATTCATCTGGGTTTGCATGGCAACTTATTTCTAAGTTCTCGAACTCTAGTAATTGTGGTTCACCGAATACTTCTTTTCTAGCAAGTTCACGTTCTCTGTATGAACCTAGTACATTCCCTACTATTGAACTAGCTTCAAAATCATATTGTTTAATTAGATTTTGTAATTTGTTGTTAATAGTGGCTGTTTTTAGAAGTTTATTTAATTTCAAAACTTTTGATATACTCACAATTGCATTTTCAAAACTTCCCCGATCTCTGTCATGTAAACGATCGATTACCGAAATTTTAGAAAGTGCACGATAGAATTTGATTTTGTTTGTATGAATAAAATAATGAAAACGATCATCTGGATAACCATCCAAAGGAAAAATATCTATGAATGGACTACATAGTTCATCTCCAAATGGAATTTGTAAGGATGTATCCATAATAGAGGTATTACCTAAATTGTCATCATGAAGTCTCAAAATAACATGTTCTGGAAGTTCTTTTTTACAAATAGATAAAAATTTTTCATAATCTTTTCGAGGCATCCCTAAATCCATATCATCATCCCAAGGAATAAATCCTTTATGACGAATGGCTCCTAGCAATGTTCCTCCCAAAGCATAATATCTTAAATCATGTTTACTACAAATAGCAATAAAGTTTTTCAATAAAGATAATTCTCCTAGTTGAATTTCCCTCACTTTATTCATAAAATCACTTCGCTCCATCTCTCATAAGTACAACTTTAATAGTTTTTAGTAAAATTTCAATGTCTTTCCAAATTGTCCAATCGTCTATATAAGCTACATCTAATTTAACAACTTCATCAAAATTCTTAATCTCACTTCTACCACTAACTTGCCAAAGTCCAGTGATACCCGGTTTAAAACTCAATCGACGTTTTTGTTCAGGTGTGTATGTCTCATATTCATCAACTGTTGGCGGTCTTGTTCCCACTAGGCTCATATCTCCTTTCAGAACATTCCAAAACTGGGGAAGTTCATCCAAGCTAGTTTTACGGATAAAGCGACCAATTTTTGTAATGCGAGGATCATTGTCCATCTTAAACATACCACCCTGCATGGTATTTTTCTCCAACAATTCTCTCTTTTTATCCTCAGCATCAATACACATTGATCTAAATTTATAAAAAGTAAAATGTCGGCCGTTTTTTCCTATGCGAGTCTGGGCAAAAATAGCAGGTCCACCATCTTTTCGAATAGCTGGAACTAGAACTATACTAACTAGACCACAAATCATTAAACCAAAAATAGAACCAATAATATCTATGACACGCTTAGCAATGACATGACTATTCTTATAAAATTTCGTCGAAAAAGTAATGACATTTAGACCAGCCATCCCACGGATTTTTTTGTCACGCCCTAGATTATGGTCAAAAGCATTTAGATTAACCGTTACATCAATTCCCATCGTTTCAAAACGAGAAATAAATTCACCAATATCATATTCTTCACTAGGAAGATTGATAAACACTTCATCCACAACTTCGTGAGTTGCAAAATTTAAAATATCTTCGACTGGTACGACTGTAATAGTATCATGTTGGAAATTAGGTTTATCTAATACACTAACTGCCACCAGTTCTCCAAAGAAATCACCAGCATCAAGTAACTTATCCATCACTTTCTCAACTCTAGATGTCGCTGTAATCAAGAATAGTTTTTTACTCCATTTCAAATTAGGAAATATCCGTTTCGAATAATACTTGATACAAATATTAACTAGATACATTAGAATCGAGTGTAAGGTTAAAAAATACACCATGCCTCGTCTAGAGATACTAAAACGTTCTTCTAAAAAGAAATTAGAAAGACTAATTGCCAACGCAAAGAAAATGATATATTTTGTCAAGCGAACAAGTTCAATCAAACTCCCTCGTCTAAAAAAATCTTGACCGTAATCGCTAAAATAAAATACTATGTAGTGGAGAATATATAGGACAATCATTGTTGTTGAAAGAATATCTGTCTCTTTAACAAAACTAAGAGAATACCCCAGTAACACTACTATAAAACTCTGGATTACTGCCAGAGATATTTTTATCCCTTTCTCTTCCATAACTACTTCCTTAGTCTATCCCTTATTTTTTACCGTAAGAACCATACTCACCGTAAGAACCATATTTCTCAGCTGAAGTATTGAATTTATTTAATACAACTCCTAAGAATGGTTTATTCGTTTGTTCCAATTGGCCTTTAGCCTTCTGAACATCTTTTCTGTTAGCCTCCCCTACCGCAGTAACTAAAACAGATGCATCACATTTTTGTGTGATAATAGCTGCGTCGATAACGATACCAATAGGCGCTGTATCAACAATAATATAATCAAAATATTTGCGAAGTGTATCAATCATAGTACTAAAGTTCTCACTTTGCAATAAAGCAGTTGGGTTTGGTGAGATAGACCCAGCTTGAACCACAAATAGATTTTCAACATTGGTATCACATAAGCCATGAGATAGGTCTGTTGTTCCAGATAAAAATTCTGTCAATCCAGTAATTTTTTCACGTGATTTGAAGACACCTGACATGACAGAATTCCGAATATCAGCATCTACTAACAAGGTCTTATAACCTGCACGCGCGAATGCCCAAGCAATATTTGTAGAAGTCGTTGACTTTCCTTCACCCGGTTTTACAGAGGTGATAGAAATCACTTGTAAATTATTTCCACTCAATTGTATATTCGTACGCAAGGCATTATAGTATTCTTCCGCTTTTTTGGCCAGATCTAATTTTTTCTGTGCTATTTCTAATGTCGGCATATCTCTCTCCTATTTCAATTTATCCAGATTTGGAACAACTCCCAACAATGCGATTTGCATAACATCTTCAATATCCTCTGGACGTTTCACTCGTGTATCAACCAGTTCAACGATAAGAACAGCGATAACCGTAAAGACTGTTCCTCCAAGTAGTCCAATAATTGTATTTCTACGAATATTTGGAGAAGATGGTGCTATAGCGGGACGAGCTTCTTCAAGTGTTGTGACATCAGAAACGCGTGTGATACTGATAATCTTTTCAGCGGCTACTTCTCTCAATGAGTTAGCAATACGACTAGCTTCCTCAGGGACTCTATCATTAACTGAAATAGAAACGATACGGGTATCGACTGGTACGGTTACTTTGATTTTACTAGCCAAAGCTTTTGGTGATAGATCTAATTTCAAATCAGATGTAACTTTTTCCAAAACATCTTGAGACAAAATAATTTCACGATAGTCTTTAACCAAGTATGAGCCAGCTTGCAAGTCTTGGTTTGTCAAACCAGGCTTATCTCCCTGATTACGGTTGACTACATAAATCCGTGTAGTACTAGTGAACTCCGGTTTAACGATAAAAGCACTATAAGCAAAAGCTAAAGCTCCAGCTACAATTGCTACCAATGCAATTAGAATTTTTCGTTTCCAAAGAATTTTAAACAGGTGAAATACATCGATTTCCATAGTATTTTGTTCTTTCATATTTTCTCCTAAATTATTTGATCCATTATAATTTTCCTAGGGTTCTCTACAAATAGCTCTTCCGCCTTGGCTCTACCATACTTTTTAGAAATAATCTGATAAGCCTCCTCCATATAAGGGGGTCTACTATCTAAGTTATGCATATCACTTGCAATGACATGAACCAGATCTCTCTCCAAAAAATATTGGGCTCTCTTTTTCATAAATTTATAGGTTTCACCAAAGAGCTTAGGTTTTAGAACATGAGAACTATTTACTTGTGTATAGCACCCCATATCAATCAGTTCCTGAACACGTTTTTCACTGTGCTCCAACGCATCATAACGTTCAATATGAGCAATTACAGGGGTAATCCCTAACATCAAAATATTGCTTAATCCTTTATGAATATCGCGATAGGGTGTATTCATACTAAATTCAATCAAAGCATAACGACTGTTATTGAGAGTAGGAATGCGCTTGTTTTCTAATTTTTCTAGAACATCCGGAGTATAGTATATCTCTGCTCCGTAAGCAATGACCAAATCATCTGCCACTTCTTTAGCAATCTCACGAACCTTTAAAAAATTCGTCGCTATTTTTTCTTCTGGAGTCTCAAACATCCCTTTTCGACGATGGGAAGTCGAAACAATCATCCTAACCCCTTGATTATATGCTTCTCTTAAAAGGGCTTTACTATCTTCTATAGACTTCGGCCCATCATCTACATCAAAGACAATGTGAGAGTGAATATCAATCATATCATCTTCCCTCCATCACATCTTGTATCGCACTTTTAGCAGTTGCTAGACTACTATCATCGATTTCCATCATATAGAGATTACTATCTGGCATAGCATAAGAAGGAAGTCCCATTTGACCTGTACCTTTGAGGTCTTGAGAGTTGACTTTATAACTACCACCACTCTCCAATTGAGCATTAACCAAATCCATCATCGTTTCGATCGGCATATTTGTTTGGAGGGAATCTTGCAGGCCTTGAATAATGTCACTATAATTTTTCAATGCTTCGGTAGAAGTTAATTTCTGAATGATTGCGACAATGACCTTTTGTTGATTACGACCACGGTCACGATCCCCATCAGCTAAAGAGTAGCGTTCACGAACAAACCCAAGA
Source organism: Streptococcus gwangjuensis (assembly GCF_028156745.1). Classification (GTDB taxonomy): domain Bacteria; phylum Bacillota; class Bacilli; order Lactobacillales; family Streptococcaceae; genus Streptococcus; species Streptococcus gwangjuense_A. The sequence goes on along the minus strand of NZ_JAODJG010000022.1, from coordinate 53,626 downwards.
GCTTGCTCAGAATCTAAATGAACATTTCCTACTGGGAAATGGAACTTTCCGTGACGAGATGTAAACTCCTGATCATTGTACACATCTACACCGCCTAAAAGGTCAATCAACTTCAGGAACGAAGTGAAGTTCAAGCGAACATAGTAGTTAATATCAACTCCATAAAGATTTTCCAAAGTATGAATAGAGGAGTCTACTCCATAAATACCTGCATGAGTCAATTTATCTTTTTGATTATTCCCTCCGTCTGCAATCGGAACATAGGAATCTCGAGGGGTTGTTGTTAATAGAATTTTTTTAGAATCTCGATTAACAGTCATCAAAATATTGACATCTGAACGAGAAACCGAACTAATTGGGCCGTAAGTGTCAATACCACTCACATAGACATTAAAGGACTTATTCTTAGAAACTTTAGGGGCAGCTACTTCCTTGGTGATATTTTTAGTGTAGATTTTCCTAATTTTTGATGCATAATCAGGGTATTCAGATTCTATAATATTTTCAAAAACGCTATTTAATACAATCGCTTTTGCTTCACCTGATACCAAACTCTTATAAGCCGCAAGATATGAAGTGCTTTGTTCAACAGTCAATTCTTTGCTCTGACTAGTTTTGATATCAGCTATCAATTTTTGAATATTCTCATTATCTGTATCCGTAGGCCCTGTAACACTATCTAGTTGTGTGACATTATGAACGTCACTATCTTTCAGAACAACAACACTCATTGAGTATTCTGAGTAATTTGACGTAGAATTGATATGACTAGTAAAGCCGACAAATTGTTGCAGTGCAAAAAAAGAAACTGAACTCATTAAAATAGCTAGTGTTAAAAAGAAAATCGTAAACTTTTCTGCTTTTCTATAAATGATCAAAAGCAGACTCGCTAAAGCGACCAAAATCACTACAGCTGCCGTCATAACATTCAGGTATCTAAACGCCAATATATTATGTCTAAAAATCAAGAACAGCAAAAAACCACCCAATAATACATAAATGGTTAATAAAGCTATATTAATGCTCCGCTTAACTTTACCCGAACGGGCTCTTTTTGAACGTTTATTCATAGTTTTCCCCTATATGTTGATTATCAGAATTATTATATCACAATCATGAAATAATTTCCATTTATTCCTTTTTTTATCAGCGTTTTCAATACATCTTCTAAATGTACTCCGAAGGAATAATTGTTTTTTATAACCTGTATAGTATCTATCGCTTCCTATTTTGACATTCTCGTTTCATAGACAGAAGAATCAAAATCAAAAATATAACAAACAAGGTCCCTTACGGAACCTCGATAATCTATTTAACATGATTTTCTGCTTCTTTTTGAGCTTTTTCGATTGCTTTTTTGCTTTCTTGCTCCCATTTGATCTTAGCTTCTTCATACTGTTTGGTTGTTACAGTATCTTTTTGCAGTTTCATGTACTTGTAGTTATTGCCGTCACCCTTGATGCCGACTAGTGAATAACCTCTTGTAAATGGCGTTACTTTGGTTACAGATGCTGTTCCACCGCTTGACATAGCTGACATGATTAGAGAATTGTCAATCATCCAAGCCTGTGCTTCAGCATATTTTTCATAGCGTTTGGCTACATCTTTATTTTCACTATCTGCATCTTTGAGCATCTTGGTGTAGGTATCAAGACCCAAGCTAGCAATCTTAGCTTTATCTTCCTGAGCATCTAGACCAAAGATCTTGAGATAGAATCCATCCTCCGCATTGAAAGGATTGAGATAAGTTGATGGATCTTGGTAGTCACCTACCCAACCATCAAAGTTCAAATCATAGTCACGATCAGCTGGTGTCGGTGCCAAGAAGGCTACGTTGTTAAAATCATCTGTTGAAAGTTGTTGAACGTCAATGACAATGTTATCAGCACCCAAAATTGACTCAAGGGTCTGCTTAACTGAGTTCATGCCTGTCACGGCATTTTTACTCGTCTGATCAACTGCCACATCCAAGTGAACTGGGAAGGTCACACCTTGACTTGCCAATTCTTTTTTAGCTTCCGCAAATTTTGCTTGGGCTTTTTCTTTGTTGAAATAGGCATCCTGAGCATCTGCCAAGTTAATACCTGACCATTCTGTGCCATAGTTAACCAATTTAGAAGCGACTACTTCTCCAAAGGTCTTGTCTCCAACTTGGACAAATGTAGGAGGCACTAGGGTGTTACGAAGGGTCTTGCTAGCTGCTTCTTCCCCATTTGACTGAGCAGAATAGGCTGTGCGGTCCAAGGCAAAGTTCACTGCTTGACGGAAGTTCTTGTTCAAGACAGCTGTCTCAGTTGACTTCTTCTGCTCAGCTGTCGTTTTAGAAGTGTGATTGTAAGCCTTACGATTGACATTGAAATTGAAATACCAAGAAGTCTTGTCCTGCAAACTATAAACGATATTATCCTTATATTTTTCCTTAGTCTTAGCAAAGTTAGAACTATTTGGATAAACCCCAGCGATTGAGTAGGCTCCACTTTCAAAGTTACGGATGGTCAATTCTTGGTCTGAGCCATCAAAATAAGCCAATTTCACGTGTTCAATCGATACTTTGTGATGATCATAGTAATGTGGATTTTTCACATACTCGATCGATGATTTTGATGTGAAGTCTTTTAACAAATAAGGTCCACTGTAGAGAATGCTATTTGGAGATAGAGTCCCAAAATCTTTCCCTTTTGAATTTAGAAACTCTTCGTTTACTGGGAAAAGAATACTGTTCGTTGTTTTTGAATTCCAGTAAGGTTCTGGGCGTGCCAAAGTATACTCAACAGTCTGGTCGTCGATGGCCTTCACCCCAACCTTAGAAAAGTCAGAATCTGCCCCTGTAATATAATCATTCAAGCCCTTGATCGAGTTTTGAATCAAGTCAAGCGCCTGTGATTTATTATCCACTGCATACTTTATACCTGTCACAAAATCCTGTGCCTTGACTGGGGCGTATTCCTCACCGTCAGCTGTGAACCATTTGGCATCTTTTCTCAATTTGTAGGTATAAGTTAGACCGTCGCTTGAAACAGACCAATCTTCTGCCAAAGATGGAATTAGATTTCCATGATTGTCATTTTCAAGCAAACCATCAACTAAGTTAGTAATGATAGCTGTATTATCAGCGTAGTAGTCTAGTAAATAGTTAAATGTAGTTGGGTTTCCACTAAAGGTTGATGAGTAAGTTTTTGTATCTGAACCTGATTGTCCGCAAGCAGCTAAAAGCAAAGCAGCCGCAAAAGTCAGGCCTGCACTAAGGATACGCTTTTTTGTAGTCATCTTCTTTCTCCTTTATGTTAGTTTTTATAACATAAGCTTATTTTACCAAAATAGTGGAAATTTGTAAAGTTAATTGAATTTCTAGAATGAAAGTTTATAAATCTTAGCCATAAAAAAACAAAGGATTTCTGTCTTTCATACAGTCCTCCCTTGTTTTTATACGATTTCGATTTTTAGATTTTTCTGTAAAAAATGTTTATAGTAATTCCACACAGAAAGTATCCCATGGAGCCAAGATTTGTTTTTCAAAAACTTCTTGAGCCATGGTGTTTTCAATTAAGACCGATTTGACGTTTCCTTCTACGGTCAAGTCTTGATCTTCATTGGACAAGTTAGCCACAACTAAGAATCGACGGTCACCGTCCTTACGGATATAAGCAAAGACTTTGTCAGCCGTATCAAGCAATTCAAAGTCAGCTCGAATCAGCCAGCTATTCTCCTTACGGATTTGAACCAGCTTCTGATAAGTATAGAAAATAGAATCTGGATTTGCCAGCGCTTCTTGAACGTTGATTGTCTCGTAATTTGGATTAACTGCCAACCAAGGTTGCCCTGTTGAGAAACCAGCGTTTTTGTTCTCATCCCATTGCATTGGAGTACGGGCATTGTCACGTCCAATAACACAAATACTGTCCATGATTTCTTCCATCGGAACGCCTTTTTCAAGAGCCTCACGCGCATAGTTGAGAGATTCAATATCCTCTACTTGGTCCAGTGTTTCAAACGGATAGTTGGTCATCCCAATTTCCTCACCTTGGTAGATATAAGGAGTTCCTCTCATGAGATGAAGCAAGATGGCAAAGGCTTTGGCAGATTTTTCGCGGTATTCTTGGTCATTACCCCAGATTGAGACGATACGAGGGAGGTCATGATTGTTCCAAAAGAGTGAATTCCAGCCGTCCTCAACACCTAACTCTGTCTGCCATTTGTTGAAAATCTCTTTTAACTTAGGGATATTCAGCTCTTTTTGATAGTGCCATTTAGGTTGACCTTCCTGATACTGAAGACAGATGTGTTCAAATTGGAAGACCATAGACAATTCTTGCCCCTTTGGATCAGAGTAAAGCTTGGCAATCTCTGGAGTTGCTCCCCAAGTCTCCCCTACTGTCAAGAGATTCTTATCGCCAAAGGTGGCCTGATTCATCTCCTTGAGATAAGGGTGGAGCATAGGTCCATTATTGACTACTTTCTCATCAGGAATTTTGCCAATCATGTCAATAACATCCATACGGAAACCGCCAATGCCTTTATCAATCCAGAAGTTCATCATCTCATAAATTTTCTGGCGAAGTTTTTCATTTTCCCAGTTGAGATCCGGCTGTTTCTTACTGAAAAAGTGAAGATAGTATTGACCTGACTTTTCATCATACTCCCAAGCAGACCCACTAAAGATAGAATCAAGGTCATTAGGCTCATCCCGCCAGATATAATAGTCACGATCAGGGCTATCAGGATTTTCACAGGCCTCGACAAACCAAGCATGTTCATCCGAGGTATGATTGACCACCAAGTCCATGATGATACGGATATCACGTTTCTTAGCTTCGACAATTAGTTGGTCCATATCCTCCATGGTCCCGAAAATAGCCGCAATCGCTTGATAATCAGCAATATCATATCCATTATCATCCATAGGACTGTCATAAACTGGAGAAAGCCAAATCGCTGTGATTCCTAACTTGGCTAGATAGTCTAACTTGCTCGTAATTCCTGGCAAATCGCCAATTCCATCTCCGTTGCTATCCATAAAACTCTTTGGATAGACTTGATAGACTACGGCATTGTGCCACCATTTTTCTTGCATTTTCTTACCTCATTATTTTAATAATCTACAGTCTATGATAGCGCTTTTTAAAATTTTGTGCAAGCGTTTGCCTAATCTTTTTGATTTCTTTTTTAACTCCATAGTTTCCTAACTTCCAATTTTTTATTATAATAGAGGTCAGAGGTAAAAAAATGAAAAAACAAGCTTTTAGTTCTGAAAACTATTTGAATCTACAACGCGACCACATTTTGGAACGCATTAACCAATTTGACGGCAAGCTCTACTTAGAGTTTGGTGGCAAAATGCTAGAAGATTTCCATGCTGCTCGTGTCCTCCCTGGTTATGAGCCTGACAACAAAATCAAGCTCTTGCAAGAATTGAAAGAGCAAGTCGAGGTTGTAATTGCCATTAATGCTAGCAACATCGAGCATTCCAAAGCACGTGGTGACTTGGGCATTTCTTATGACCAAGAAGTTCTTCGTTTGATTGATAAATTCAATGAATTAGGGATTTTTGTTGGCTCCGTTGTCATCACACAATACGCTGGCCAACCAGCTGCAGATGCCTTCCGCAATCAACTTGAGAAAAACGGGATTGATTCTTATCTTCATTATCCAATCAAAGGATATCCGACAGATATGGATCACATCATTTCACCTGAAGGTATGGGGAAAAATGATTACATCAAAACCAGTCGCAACTTGATTGTCGTGACTGCTCCTGGACCTGGTTCTGGAAAATTGGCAACTTGTATGTCAAACATGTACCACGACCAAATCAACGGTATCAAGTCTGGTTACGCTAAATTTGAAACCTTCCCAGTCTGGAATCTTCCCCTTCATCACCCAGTCAATTTGGCCTACGAGGCTGCCACAGCTGACCTTGATGATGTCAACATGATTGACCCCTTCCATCTCCAAACCTACGGAGAGACCACTGTCAACTACAACCGTGATATCGAGATTTTCCCAGTGCTCAAGCGCATGTTGGAACGCATTCTAGGAGAGTCTCCATACGCTTCTCCGACAGACATGGGTGTCAACATGGTTGGTTTTGCTATTACAGATAATGAGGCTGCTGTCGAAGCTTCTAAGCAAGAAATCATTCGTCGCTACTATCAAACAGTCCTCGATTTCAAAGCCGAAAAAGTTGGTGAAGCAGCTGTCAAGAAAATCGAGTTGCTCATGAACGACCTGGGTATCACACCTGCAGACCGCAAGGTTGCAGTTATTGCCCGTCAAAAAGCAGAAGAAACTAGCGGACCAGCCCTAGCCCTTGAATTGCCAAATGGGGAAATCGTCACAGGTAAAAACTCAGAACTCTTTGGCCCTACAGCCGCTGCTCTTATCAACGCTATCAAGAAATCAGCTGATATTGCTAAAGAAGTGAAACTAATCGAACCTGAAGTTGTTAAGCCAATCCAAGGTCTTAAAATCGATCATCTCGGCAGTCGCAATCCGCGCCTTCATTCAAATGAAATCCTGATTGCACTTGCTATCACGGCTACAGAAAATCCTGATGCTGCCCGCGCCATGGAAGAACTTGGTAACCTCAAAGGAAGCGAAGCTCACTCAACCATCATCTTGACAGATGAAGACAAGAATGTCCTTCGTAAATTGGGTATCAATGTAACCTTTGACCCATACTACCAATACGACCGCTTGTATCGTAAATAAAGATTTCAACCTCTCCAGCCTCGGAGAGGTTTTCTCTCTGCCTCAAGAGCCGGCTTTATGTTATAATGAAATTAAAAAACTGAAAGGATTTACCATGCCAAAAGAAGTTATTGTTGAAAGTTTTGAACTTGACCACACCATTGTTAAGGCACCCTATGTTCGCTTGATTGGGGAGGAAAAAGGGCCAAAGGGAGATGTCATCTCCAATTATGATATTCGCTTAGTGCAACCCAATGAAGACTCTATCCCTACTGCTGGCCTTCACACTATCGAGCACCTCTTAGCCAAACTCATCCGTACCCGCATCGACGGCATGATTGACTGTTCACCATTTGGTTGCCGCACAGGCTTCCACATGATTATGTGGGGGCGCCACACCAGTGCTGAAATCGCATCTGTTATCAAGGATTCGCTCAAAGAAATCGCTGAAACTACTACTTGGGAAGATGTTCCTGGAACAACCATCGAATCTTGCGGTAACTACAAGGATCACAGCCTCTTTTCTGCTAAAGAATGGGCTAAACTCATCTTGGAACAAGGGATTTCAGACGATGCCTTTGAGCGTCATGTGATTTAAACACAAAAAAGGAACCAGTTTTTCAGCTGGCTCCTTCTTTTTTATGCTCAAAATTCTGTCTTAGGCTTTTTCACGAATGACCAAAACACCATCTTCCATGTCAGCTTCTAGGTGTTTAGTATCAAGGTTATCCAAGTGGAAGTCTGTGACTTTGTCACGGATTTGTTGTTCAACCACACGACGGAGTGGACGAACACCCATGACTTCATCGTAGCCTTCCTCAGTCATGTATTCTTTAGCAGCTTCGCTCACTGCCAAGTCAATGTCTTTCTTAGCCAAGGTTTGGTTGACTTCAGCCAACATCAAATCCACAATCTTAGAAAGGTCTTCCTTAGTCAAGTGTGAGAACTCGATAACTGCATTAAAGCGGTTGAGGAACTCTGGACGGAAGAAGGGTTTCAAACGATCTATCAATTCTGGTTTGTCCGCATCTTCTGTCAAGTTGGCTTCATAACCAAATCCAGCATTTGATGTCGCAATAATGACAGTGTTCTTGAAGTTTACTGTATTTCCTTGACCATCTGTCAAACGACCATCATCCAAGACTTGGAGGAGAAGAGTAATGACTTGAGGATCAGCCTTTTCAATCTCATCCAAAAGAATGATAGAGTAAGGATTGCGACGAATACGTTCTGTCAAGGTATTGCTATTGTCATCATAACCCACATAACCTGCTGTTGTACCAATTAGCTTAGAAACAGCTGTGCGGTCACTGTACTCAGACATATCCAAACGGATGATTGCATCCTTAGTTCCAAACATATCCAGCGCTAATTGCTTAGCAAGTTCTGTCTTACCAACCCCAGTCGGTCCTACAAAGAGGAAGCTTCCGATTGGGCGATTACCTTCATCAAAACCGGCACGGTTACGACGGATAGCACGAGCTACCGCTTCTACCGCCTTGTCTTGACCGATTACCTTATCTTGCAGACGATGAGCCATATCTTTCAAACGTTCGATGTCTGATGCTCCCATTTGTGATACTGGAATTCCAGTCATTCGTTCTACAGATTCGGCCACATCATTGACACTTGCAGTCACTTTCATATCTTCTGTGTGATTTTCGATTTTCTTTTCCAATTCTGCAATGCGTGTTTTATAGTTTAGAGCTGCTTCAAAATCTTCCGCCTCGACTGCTTTTTCTTGCTTGTCTTTTTCTGCTTCAATTTCACGTTCAACAGCATGTACATCTGTTACAGGATGTTGTGCCGCCAAGTGAGCCGCTGTTACATCGACAAGGTCGATAGCCTTATCTGGCAAGCTACGTTGAGGAATATACTGAACAGAGTAATCAACGGCAGCTTTTAAGACTTCATCTGGCAAAATAACATTGTGGTGTTGTTGATAAAGATCTCGAATACCTTGAAGAATCTTGAAAGTATCTTCAGCAGATGGAGCATTAACCTTCACTTCGTTGAAACGACGAGCAAGGGCTGCATTTTTCAAGATAGTATTACGGTATTCATCTTGAGTAGTTGCGCCAATCACTGTCAATTCTCCACGTGAAAGAGCTGGTTTCAAGATATCAGCAAGACCTTTAGACCCTTGACCATCACCTGTGCTACCTGCACCAAGAATTTGGTGAATTTCGTCGAAGAAAAGGATAATATTTCCAGCTTCTTTGACTTCGTTTACCAAGTTTTGAATGTTTTCTTCAAAGCTACCACGGTATTGGGTACCAGCTTCAAGTCCAGAAATATCAATAGAAATGATCTCTTTGTTCTTGATTGCTGCAGGAACGTCACCGTTCACGATAGCTTGGGCCAATCCTTCTACTACTGCAGTTTTACCAACACCAGCATCACCGACGAGAACTGGATTATTCTTTGTGCGACGAGAAAGAATTTCAGAAGTTTCTTGGATTTCTTTATTACGTCCAATAACCGGATCTAACTTACCTTCACGTGCTTCTGCAGTTAAGTTACGTCCAAGTTTTGCAAGAATCCCATCTTGTTTCATACCTGACGTATGTTGTGCCATTTGTCCATCAATTTCTGCATTTCCTGGTAATTGACCAGTTGCACGATAGTGAGCAAATTCCTCAGGTGTGACTTCACGTCCATTAATCAAGTAGCGACGGTTTTCAGTACTGTATCCTCGCATACCACCCATCAATTGGTTAAATAAATCATCCATGTTGTTAAAATTATTAAAGTTGTTGTTCATATTCTTTACCTCTTTTTGTTTTTTCTTCGTTATTACTACTGATATTGACTATCTTTGACCTTTGTTTTAAAAAATTTAGACTAGCTAAATTGCTACTCTACGTACTATTTCTGGTTTTTCTTTTTCAAGCAGGAGTAGACTATCTTTACTTCTGAAGATTTCTAGATTAAACATAGACCCACCTCTTTCTATTTCACTTTAAATAAGCGTTCTAGTAAGGCTTTCATTTACCTTACGTTCATAATATACTACATTAGTCAGAAAAGGTCAAGAAATTTGACTTTAATTGACCAAAAAATTTTACAAAAAGAAGAACTAGCTTTTAACTAGTCCTTCTTTGTATTATTTTATATAATCTTAGCTCAATGCATCCAAGGCGTCATCCATTGAAAGAACTTCGTGGAAGACACGTTGTGTCAATTCAGTTTTTTGTTCTGGAGTGAGGTATTTAGTGTTTACACAGTATCCAGAGATACGTACGATAACGTCTTCACCTGACATAATCTTTTCGTAAACATCGTTCAAGTCCATAACGTTCAAGTTAACGTGTTGTCCACCGTTTTCGAAGTAACCATCAAGGATTGTTACCAAGTTATCAACTTGTTCGTCACGAGTCTTACCAAGAGCGCGAGGTGAAACTTGAGTAGTCAATGAGATACCATCAGCTGCATAACTAAAGTCAAGGCTAGAAAGTGAGTTCAAGTTTTGCAACCATCCACCTTTAGCTTTGTTAGATGGGTTAGCACCTGGTGAGAAGAATTCAAGTTTAGACAAGTTCACAGAACCATCTTCGTTGAGGTATACACCTTTGTGGACTGGTGAGTTACCAGTTTGTTTAGAGTAAGCAACGTTAGATGTGATAGTCAAAAGTGAAACTGTAGCTTCTGCGTCTTTGTAAAGTTTGTGGCTACGTAGACGAGTTGTGTAAGCTTCGATCAACCATTCTGCCAATTCGTTTGAACGTGGGTCATCTTCACCCCAACGTGGGTATTCACCGATTGTTTCGTAATCGTAGATGTAGCCATTTTCGTCACGGATTGGTTTAACTGTAGCGTATTTGATAGCTGACAATGTATCAACAGTGTTGGCAAATCCACAGATACCGAATCCCATATTGGCACGTTGTTTAGTTGGCAAGAAGGCCATTTGAACAGCTTCGTAGTTGTACTTATCAGTCATGTAGTGGATGATGTTCAAAGCATCTACGTAAGTGTCAGTCAACCAGTCAAGAGATTTTTCAAAGTTAGCTTTAACTGATTCAAATTCAAGAACTTCGTCACGGATTGGTTCGATGTCAAATACTTTGTAATCTTTGTGAACATCGTCGTAACCACCGTTCAAACCAGTAAGAAGGGCTTTCAATACGTTTACACGCGCACCGAAGTACTGGATGTTGTGGCGTTGTTCTTCATTTTCTGGGTCAAGTGGAGACACACAGCATGAGATACAGCTCATTTCACCATATCCGTCTTTAGCCATTGTTGTTACACCTTCGTATTGGATAGAAGAGTGTTTGTGGCTCATGTGCATACAGTAGCGACGGAAGTTGTATGGCAATTTATCAGTCCAAAGAACTGTCAAGTTTGGTTCTGGAGAGTTACCGATGTTGTCAAGAGTGTTCAAGAAACGGTAGTCCATCTTAGTAACACGGTGACGACCGTCGTTACCCATACCAGCCATAGAAGTTGTGATGAATGTTGGGTCACCTGAGTACAATTGATCATAAGCTTTTGTACGAGCAAATTTAACTGTACGAAGTTTCATAACGAAATCATCAACGAATTCTTGGATTTCTGATTCAGTAAATGTACCACGAGCAAGGTCACGTTCTGCAAAGATGTCCAATACGATTGGTACACGTCCTAGGGATGTAGCAGCACCGTTGATAACACGGCAGACAGACATAAAGGCGATGTTAACCCATTGGATTGCTTCTTTAACGTTCATCGCTGGTTTGCGAACGTCAACTCCGTAAAGGTCACCCAAGCGAACAACTTGTTGCAACGCTTGGTATTGAAGGTTGATTTCTTCACGAAGACGGATTGTTTCTTCATCGATTTCTTCGATTGCATTCCAGTCGTTTACTTTTTCTTGCATCAAGTAGTCTGCACCGTAAAGAGCAAGACGTGCGTAAACACCGATGATACGTCCGCGTGAATATGCATCTGGAAGACCAGTTACAGTGTGAGCGTGACGAGCGCGACGAATATTTGAAGTGTAAGCACGGAAGATACCGTCGTTAACTGTTGTTACGTATTTAGTAAAGATTTCGTGAACAGCTGGATCTGGTTCGTATCCATTTTCTTTCAAAGTAGTTTCAGCCATACGGATACCACCTTTTGGCATGAAGTTCAATTTGAAAAGTTCATCGTTTTGGATACCGAAGATAACTTCGTTTTCTTTATCGATAAATCCTGCTGGGATATCAGCGATAGATGTTGGACGGGTGTCCATTGGGAAACGAGTTTCTTCGTAGTGTGCTTTAGTTTCTTCTACAATTTTTTTGATGTGAAGTGAACGTTCTGTTGGTCCTGCAAGGAAGCTTTCGTCTCCATCGTAAGGTGTGTAGTTAGCTTGTACGAAGCGTGATACACTTGCTTTTTCTTTCCAATCTACGCCTTTGAAGCCTTCCCAAGCTTTGTCAAAAATATCTTGTGCTTCAACAACTGTCTTAACAACCATGTTAATGTCCTCTTTTTTCTTTCTAGCAACAGTCATCTGTTACATTCATGAGACAAGTATACCATACAGTAACCGATTTCAACAAGTAGAAAATCCCTATTTTTACACTTTCTTTTCTAAAACAGTCTATATTTTACTCTAAACTGTATTATATTTTTGAAAAAATAAAATCCTTTTTTCTTTTTTTCAGAAAAAAGGGTATAATAAAAGAAAATAAGCAGTAAAAAGGTGCTAGGCATGTTGATTTTTCCTTTGTTAAATGATTTGTCAAGAAAAATCATCCATATTGACATGGATGCCTTTTTTGCTGCAGTAGAAATCAGGGATAATCCTAAACTCAGAGGAAAACCTGTCATTATCGGAAGCGACCCTCGGCAAACAGGTGGGCGGGGAGTCGTTTCTACCTGTAGCTATGAGGCGCGAGCTTTTGGTGTCCATTCAGCCATGAGCTCTAAGGAAGCCTATGAGCGTTGTCCCCAAGCCGTCTTCATCTCAGGAAATTATGAGAAATACAAAGCTGTGGGACTCCAGATTCGAGCTATTTTTAAGCGCTATACAGATTTGATTGAACCTATGAGTATTGACGAAGCCTATTTGGATGTAACAGAAAATAAACTCGGTATCAAGTCAGCGGTCAAAGTTGCTCGCCTCATTCAAGAGGATATATGGCAAGAACTTCATTTAACTGCTTCTGCCGGTGTTTCCTACAACAAATTCTTAGCTAAAATGGCTAGCGATTATCAAAAACCTCATGGTCTGACAGTAATTCTACCTGAGCAGGCTGAGGACTTTCTAAAACAAATGGATATTTCCAAGTTTCATGGAGTAGGAAAAAAGACGGTGGAACGTCTTCATCAAATGGGCGTTTTTACTGGAGCTGATCTACTTGAAGTTCCTGAAGTGACCCTAATAGACCGTTTTGGCAGACTGGGCTATGATCTTTATCGAAAGGCTCGTGGTATTCACAATTCTCCTGTCAAATCCAATCGCATCCGTAAATCAATCGGCAAGGAGAAAACCTACGGGAAGATTCTCCGTGCCGAGGAAGATATCAAAAAAGAGCTGACTCTCCTATCAGAAAGAGTCGCTCTCAATCTCAGTCAACAAGAAAAAGCTGGAACAATTGTCATTTTGAAAATCCGCTACGAGGACTTTTCAACTCTCACTAAACGAAAAAGTCTGCCTCAAAAAACACAGGATGCTAGTCAGATAAGCCAAATAGCCCTGCAACTCTATGAAGAGTTAAGCGAGAAAGAAAGAGGTGTCCGCCTGTTGGGGATTACCGTGACTGGATTTTAAAACCTTGAAGAGCTGACTCTTCAAGGTTTTTCTTATACAAACAAACGGACAAAGCTATAAAGTAGCAAGATACTACCAAGCACGATACGGTATTTACCAAAAAGGGTAAAGTCGTGTTTTTTCACATAGCTGGTCAAGAAACGAATAGCGACCATGCTGACTGCAAAGGCTACTCCCATCGCAACCAAGAGCAAGAACAATTGCCCAAAGTTCAAGAGTTGTCCTGCTTTCACAAATTTGAAAATCTTTAAGGCGCTAGCTCCAAACATAACTGGAATTCCAAGATAGAAGGTAAACTCTGTCACAACAGAACGACTGGTTCCATTCAACAAACCACCGACAATCGTTGCCCCAGAACGGCTGGTTCCTGGTAAAAGGGCAAGAACTTGGAAGAGGCCGATATAGAAGGCTGTCGTATAAGGAAGCTTATCCAACTCTGTTACACTTGGCTCGATAGCACGCGCTTTATTGCGCTTTTCCAAATAGATAAAGGCAATCCCATAGATAATCAACATGAGAGCAACTGAAACCATGTTATGGAAGTGGGTATCAAACCAATCATCAAACTTAAATACAGCAAGCAAAGGTAAAGTAGCTACAAGAACTTTAGACCACAATTGCCAAGTTCGACGAACTTCCTGCTTGTCTTTACCCGGTTTAAAGGGATTGAGCTTATTAAAGTAAATCACCATAACCGCCAAAATCGCACCAAGCTGGATCACGACATTAAACATGGACATAAAGGCTTCGTTTTGATTTTGGTATTGGATAAATTCCTCTGCTAAAATCAAGTGACCTGTACTGGAAATCGGCAACCATTCCGTAATTCCTTCAACAATCCCGAAGAAGATAGATTTTAAAATTTCAATAAGATACATAGATTACTCCTTTTTTTCTATCTTCCATTATAGCATATTTTTTCAGCCTGTGACAGTTCTCTTTAAAAGGCACCGATACTACCACCGCCTCCACCGCCAGAGAAGCCACCGCCAGAACTTCCATTTCCAGAAGATACGGAATAGGTACTTGCTGTGTTTGCGATGCTGGCATAATGGCTCATTTGCGCGCTTGAATGATAAAACATACCGTGCCAACCATAAGCTACATAGAGATTGATATCTGGATTTTCCACTTGAATCTGATGAACCTTCATCAAATGACTAACCTTGTCCGCATAGCCAAATAAGGTCGCATAAACCAAGAGGCGATTCCAGACCACAATACTTTCCAGTTCAGCCTGATCCAATCGTGCAATCTCACGCAACATATTTTCAAAACTGGTCCAGAGATAGTATACTTCTGCTCCTGCTTCATTTAGGACTCCATCACGATTATCTAGCCGAAGCTTCCAATAATAGAAAACAGCCAAAACCAAACCTAGAAAACCAAATATAGGCAAGGGGAAGTAAAGATAGCCATGAACATCTAAACTGTACAAGAACAAACCAAATCCAATAAATAGAGGCAGGACTGTAGAGAGTCCCATTCCCACTTGCAAGGCTTTTTCCAAACCAGTTAAAGGACGATAATAATCCGGAAGCCCCCAGAAGGTAACCCGATTTCTCACTCCTTCTTGCATCTCTTTCAATACTTCTTCAAAAGAAGATTTGAGCTGACGCCCCTTTGCTTGAATCCGTTTTTCATCAGAGACTTTTGCTCTACGATAAAGACTATCAGATACCTTGTAATCCGCAAACAAATTGGAAAGAGTTTCTTCTTTTTTGCCTGAAAAAGTCAGATTTAGACAGTCTTTCTCAAAACTTGACAAACCATCTTCTTTTACTAGCCTCAAACTAACTGCATCTCCTTCTGAAATGATAGAGACATTCCCACGGTCTATCACATCTAACAAGGTAGCTTGAATAAGTTGGTCAAAGGTGAATTTTCCTGCTCCTTTGGTTAGAGGACTCACTTCCTCCAAGGAGGTCGAGTAAACCGCCTCTGATAAAACCATAGGCTCTAATTCCATTGGTGGTTCATAGAGACGATGATTTTTGGAATATTTGACGGAAGGAGTGGTCTTTCTTCTATAGATAAAATAGAAGCAGACACTCAATAACAAGGAGATAGAAAGTATCGAAGGGAAGACCCAAGTAACGAGTTGTTTACTTTGCTCTTTTTCTTTAAAAATCGAGTCTTCTATCTTATTAAACTCTTCTAAACGATTTCCTTTCAATCCCTGATCCCTAGCGCTAGCAAAATCAGTTCGAGGCCAGTAGGCATGCAATTCAACTCCCCGCTTAGGCGGAAGATTGTCTAAACGGATAGTATAATCAAGGTTACTCTTTTCAACCGTTCCCTCTCTAAAAAGTTTCCCTGTATGGAAAAAGAGTTTTTCAGCCCCCTTGTCTCCCCTTACATGAAATTCAAACTTTCCAATAGCTCCTGAACTATCTGTCAGAGGTTGCCAATTTAATTCAGCGATGTCATCATAAAGGAAAAGTAAATTCTTTAAGTTCCAAACGAGGTCAACTTCAACTGTGTCGCCTTCTTGACCTGAATTGTAGACTTTCACAGTATAACCATTCGCCTCTTCTGTCACTTCGCTAGTAACGTCTGTCAGTTCAGCACCGTTTTTCGAGGCCTGAACCTTTGGTTGAGGATCTATCTCAAATCCGCTAGGCATCTTGCCAGCACGTCCAAGTCCCACGATTTGCCCCTTAAAGTCCTCCTCAAACTGGTAAACTATCTTCTGTCTAAATTCTGCCGTATTGTCTGCATGAATATACAAATCTCCTTGATAAGAGTTTATCTTAAAATCAATGGCAAAAACCGAGAGTGGAAACATACAAAACAAACAAAATAACAGCAAGAAAAAAGTTTTTTTCATCAACTAAGTCCCCTTTTTTATCTTTGCTATCATTATATCATTTTTTCATAAGTAAGGGCTTACCTATGTTGAAAAATAGAGTTTTTTTCGATAAAATAGGAGGCAGTTATTTTTTAATAGATTAGAAATAGGAGAAATCAT
This sequence comes from Streptococcus gwangjuensis, assembly GCF_028156745.1. Taxonomy (GTDB): domain Bacteria; phylum Bacillota; class Bacilli; order Lactobacillales; family Streptococcaceae; genus Streptococcus; species Streptococcus gwangjuense_A. The sequence goes on along the minus strand of NZ_JAODJG010000022.1, from coordinate 37,223 downwards.
GAGAAAAATATACTTATCTATTTTCACAAGTCTCTTGCTGATGCTGGGACTTGTCAATGTTGCCCAAGCCGATGAATATTTACGCATCGGGATGGAAGCAGCATATGCTCCCTTTAACTGGACTCAGGATGATGATAGCAATGGGGCTGTCAAAATCGATGGGACTAACCAGTATGCTAACGGATACGATGTTCAAATCGCCAAGAAAATCGCTAAGGACTTAGGTAAAGAACCTTTGGTTGTTAAAACAAAGTGGGAAGGTCTAGTTCCTGCCCTTACTTCTGGTAAGATTGACATGATTATCGCAGGTATGAGTCCTACTGCCGAACGCAAACAAGAAATTGCATTTTCAAGCAGTTACTATACTAGCGAACCAGTTCTACTGGTCAAAAAAGATTCTGCCTACTCAAATGCTAAATCTTTGGATGACTTTAATGGTGCGAAAATCACTTCTCAACAAGGTGTTTACCTTTACGATTTGATTGCACAAATCCCAGGTGCTAAAAAAGAAACAGCCATGGGAGACTTCGCTCAAATGCGCCAAGCTCTTGAGGCTGGTGTCATCGATGCCTATGTTTCTGAACGCCCGGAAGCTCTGACTGCCGAAGCTGCGAACTCTAAGTTTAAGATGGTTCAAGTAGAACCAGGTTTCAAAACTGGAGAAGAAGATACAGCTATTGCTATTGGACTTCGTAAAGATGACAATCGTATTAGCCAAATCAATGCCAGCATTGAAACCATTTCAAAAGACGACCAAGTTGCCTTGATGGATCGTATGATCAAGGAACAACCTGCCGAAGCTACAACCACTGAAGAGACTAGCAGTAGCTTCTTTAGCCAAGTCGCTAAAATTCTTTCTGAAAACTGGCAACAACTCTTGCGTGGGGCTGGTGTCACTCTTTTGATTTCTATCGTCGGAACCATCACAGGTCTCATTATTGGTCTTGCCATTGGTGTCTTCCGTACTGCTCCTCTATCTGAAAATAAAGCCATTTATGGCTTACAAAAACTAGTCGGCTGGATTCTCAATGTCTACATTGAAATTTTCCGTGGTACCCCAATGATCGTTCAATCGATGGTTATCTACTATGGAACTGCCCAAGCTTTCGGTATCAACCTTGACCGCACACTGGCTGCTATCTTCATCGTTTCAATCAATACCGGTGCCTACATGACTGAAATCGTCCGTGGTGGTATCCTAGCAGTTGACAAGGGACAATTTGAAGCTGCGACTGCTCTTGGTATGACCCACAACCAAACCATGCGTAAGATTGTCCTACCTCAGGTAGTCCGTAACATCCTACCAGCAACTGGTAATGAATTTGTCATCAATATCAAAGATACATCTGTATTGAACGTTATCTCTGTTGTCGAACTTTATTTCTCAGGAAATACCGTAGCAACTCAAACCTATCAATACTTCCAGACATTTACAATCATCGCCGTGATTTACTTTGTCCTCACCTTCACCGTAACACGTATCCTACGCTTCATCGAGCGCCGAATGGACATGGATACCTATACTACAGGTGCTAACCAAATGCAAACGGAGGATTTGAAATAATGATACAAGCAATCCTTGAAATTAAACACCTCAAAAAATCCTATGGTCAAAATGAAGTGCTAAAAGACATTTCACTCACTGTCCACAAGGGAGAGGTCATCTCTATCATCGGAAGCTCTGGAAGCGGGAAATCGACCTTCCTACGCTCTATTAACCTACTTGAAACACCAACTGATGGACAAATCCTTTATCATGGACAAAACGTCCTCGAAAAAGGCTATGACCTCACGCAATACCGTGAAAAGTTAGGGATGGTTTTCCAATCCTTTAACCTCTTTGAAAATCTCAACGTCCTTGAAAACACAATCGTCGCTCAGACAACTGTCCTTAAACGTGAACGTACAGAAGCTGAAAAGATTGCCAAAGAAAACTTGGAAAAAGTCGGCATGGGAGAACGCTACTGGCAAGCCAAACCAAAACAACTCTCAGGTGGTCAAAAACAACGTGTGGCTATTGCACGCGCCCTCTCTATGAATCCTGACGCTATTCTCTTTGATGAACCAACATCAGCTCTCGATCCAGAAATGGTTGGAGAAGTCCTTAAAATCATGCAAGATCTAGCTCAGGAAGGCTTGACTATGATTGTAGTGACTCACGAAATGGAATTTGCCCGTGATGTCTCTCACCGTGTTATCTTTATGGATAAAGGTGTAATTGCTGAAGAAGGCAAACCAGAAGACCTCTTCACCAATCCTAAAGAAGAACGTACAAAAGAATTTCTTCAACGTTATCTCAAATAAAAAGAAAAGGCTGCATCAATCGTGCAGTCTTTTTGCTGTCCTCATACTCTTCGAAAATCAAATTCAAACCACGTCAGCTTCGCCTTGCCGTACTCAAGTACAGCCTACGGCTAGCTTCCTAGTTTGCTCTTTGATTTTCATTGAGTATCAAAATGAAAAGGCAGACCCTTTTCAAGAATCCGCCATTATCCAAAGATTAATCTTCAAATTTTTCATGATTTTTTTCATAGAAATCAATTAAACCTAGAGCTGTTTCAAATGAAATATTTTTTACTTTTGCACGACCCTGCGCTAGAGCAATGATAGACATTTCACGCGCATTCGTTTCTTTAGAGATACGGTAGCCTGTGATTTTCTTATCACGAACCCAGCCAACAACTGATTCTACTTTTTCAAAGTTTGACTTAGCCATGTCCTTCTCCTATTTTCTTCTTTACGATATTTAATTGTATACGTTTTTATGACTTTTGTCAATAAAAAAACATATATTCAATAAAATTAATGATTTATTTTTCTATTACTATCTTATTAAAGCCGATAATATATAGGTTTTCACTTACTATAAACCATTAGTAAACACCTTTAAAATAATTGTATTATTAACTCTTTTGTTTGTAAAAATATTCATGCTTTACAAATAGCAATTCTTGATAGATTAGACAGGTTTTATCTTCAACTTTATTCTATTTACCTAACTTTAAAATGATATTTCTAATAGCAGAAGACTTGCTCTCCACACTATTAGCAACTATTCTTTCTCTTCTCCTTCTTTACTATTCTTCCTGCCTTTATAAGCACTTTTCACTTGCTCAACTGGTACTATTTATTTACTTTATCTTCCTTTTTTGTTTCTTTAAACCAATAAAAAGATGAGTAGTTAGGACACAATAGTATCCTATCTTCCAATATTTTCCACTGTTTTTATCTTCTTAGTATCTTATCACTCTTCTCAGTCAACTCAGTATAAGGTTTCTTATTAGTATTGATTATTTTTTCTAATTCCTATTATATTTAGCCAAAATTCATATTAGCTATATATAAAATAGTGGATTCTAAAAATACTCCTTATATATAACAAGTAATTTTACTCCTTTACTATAAACTAAATCAAAAAATAATAGGTACTATAATGACTTGTGATAGAAATAGCGTAATCAATTTCCTAAGTCCATAGGAATCGCCCCCTTTCTTCACCCTCATTATAGCACCTATACATCAATTGTGCAAATAATATGATATTTTTTTATTAGTCCTCAGACAAGCATATTATAGAGCGTTTCATTACCATTTAAGTTAATATAAGATGGATCAAACCCTTCCATGCGACGAATCAGACCTGCATAATCATGCTTATCTGCCAAGGCAATCCCAATCAATACGGGCCCTGTCCCCTTGCTAGCTCGTTTGATATACTCAAAACGTGTGATATCATCATTTGGCCCCAAGATATCATTTACAAACTCACGTAAGGCCCCTGGGCGCTGTGGAAAATTAACCACAAAGTAATGCTTGATCCCATCATAAATCAAGGCACGCTCTTCCATTTCTGGCATACGGTTGATATCATTATTTCCTCCAGAAATGATACAACAAATGGTTTTCCCCTTGATATATTCAGCTAAAACCTCTAAAGAGGCGATACTAGCTGCTCCAGCAGGTTCTGCGACAATCCCTTGCTTAGAGTAGAGGTCAATCAAGGTTTCAGAAATCAATCCCTCATCGACACCTACCAAAGTTTGAACATGTTGACGAGTTGCCTCATAGGTCAACTGACCTACCTTTTGAACAGCAATCCCATCCGCAAATTTGTCAATTTCTTTTAGTTTGACAGGCCCACCAGCTTCAAAGGCAGCCTTCATGGAACGCGCTCCATTTGCCTCTACCCCAATGACTTCAATCTCTGGACTTGTTTCCTTGATATAAGTCGAAACTCCAGCAATGAGACCTCCTCCTCCAACAGGGACCAAAACAGCATCGAAATCAATCGATTCTTTTCGAGCTTCTTCTAAAATCTCATAAGCAACTGTCCCTTGACCAGCTTGAACATGGGCATCATCAAAGGGATCAATAAAGGTACGGTTTTCAGAGAGTGTAAATTCTTGAGCTGCTTTAGCTGAGGCATCAAAGGTATCTCCAACTAGTTTAATGGTTACGAAATCCCCACCAAAAAAGCGAACCTGACCAATCTTTTGTTGCGGAGTAGTGATGGGCATGAAAATAGTTGCAGGAATTTTCATTTCATTACAAGTATAGGCAACGCCCTGTGCATGATTTCCCGCAGAAGCGCAGACTACTCCTCGTTCACGCTCTTCCTTGCTGAGCTGGGAAATGGCATAATAGGCACCGCGAATTTTAAAAGAACGAACACGTTGGGCATTTTCCTTTTTCAAATAAATCTTAGCACCATACTTCTCCGATAAATAATGGTCATAATCAAGCGGTGTATTCACAACCACACCATTCAAGACCTTATGAGCCTTGATGATATCTTTTGAACTTAACATCTTTTTCTCCTAGACTATTTCATACTTATACTCTTCGAAAGTCTCTTCAAACCACGTCAGCTTTACCTTGGATTATATATGTGACTGACTTCGTCAGTCTTATCTACAACCTCAAAACAGTGTTTTGAGCTGACTCCGTCAGTCTTATTTACAAGCTCAAAGCAGTGCTTTGAGCAGCCTACGGCTAGCTTCCTAGTTTGCTCTTGATTTTCATTGAATATTATCTCAATCCATCCTCTAAAAAAGAGAGATGAATTGATTATAAAAGCGAGTTAGTCCCCCAACTCGCCTTCACCTTAATTTCTATCAATTAGTTATAGATTTTGAATGCATCATCGTCGTTTTTACCAACGAAAGGCATTGCTTTACGCAATTCTGCACCAACTTTTTCAATTTCAAGGTTAGCTGCTTGTTCACGGTAAGCAGTCAATTTTGGACGTCCAGCTTTATAGTCATTTACAAAGTCATTTGCAAATTTACCATTTTGGATGTCTGCCAAGACAGCTTTCATGTTTTCTTTAACTTGCTCAGTAATCACACGTGGGCCTGATACATAGTCACCGTATTCAGCAGTGTTTGAAATAGATTGACGCATTTTCTTGAATCCACCTTCGTAGATCAAGTCAACAATCAATTTCATTTCGTGAAGAACTTCAAAGTAAGCCAATTCTGGAGCGTATCCTGCTTCTGTCAAGACTTCGAAACCTGCTTCGATAAGTGCAGTCAAACCACCACAAAGTACAGCTTGTTCACCAAACAAATCTTCTTCAGTTTCTTCTTTGTATGTTGTTTCAAGAAGACCTACACGGGCAGCTCCAACACCTTTACACCAGTCCATAGCAATGTTTTTCGCATTTCCTGTTGCATCTTGGTATACTGCGTAAAGAGCTGGTACACCAAATCCTTCTTCGTAAGTACGCCGTACCAAATGTCCTGGTCCTTTAGGAGCACACATGAAGACATCTACATCTGCAGGAACTTTGATAAATTCAAAGTGGATGTTGAAACCGTGAGCAAATCCAACTGCGTTTCCAGCTTCCAAGTTTGGAGCGATTTCTGCTTCGTACAATTCTTGTTGGATTTCGTCTGGTGCCAAAATCATGATAACATCAGCCAATTTAGTTGCTTCTGCTACTGTGTAAGTGTCAAATCCATCTTCTTTTGCTTTGTCAAAAGATTTACCTGGACGTACACCGATGATAACATCGCGACCTGAATCACGCAAGTTTTGAGCATGCGCATGTCCTTGTGAACCATAACCGATAACGGCAATTTTTTTACCGTCAAGTGCTGCTACTTTAACATCTTTTTCGTATTCCATTTGAACTGCCATAGTTTTTTCTCTCTTTTCTATTATTTATTGCCTTTTAGGCTGGATTAACAAATTTAAAATATTTTTATACTCAATGAAAATCAAAGAGCAAATTAGGAAGCTAGCCGCAGGCTGTACTTGAGTACGGCAAGGCAAAGCTGACGTGATTTGAAGAGATTTTCGAAGAGTATTAATCGCGGGTAAATCCAGTTGCACCCGTACGAGCGATATTGCGGATACCGTATGGTCGAATAACTCGCAATAAGGCTTCGCTCTTTTCAGCATTTCCTGTCATCTGAATGGTAATCGAGCTTGGTGCTACGTCTACCACCGTTGCGCGGAAAGGTTGAATAATTGCTAGAATCTCAGCTCGCTTCTCTGCTGGCGCTGACATCTTAACCAAAATCACCTCGCGCTCCAAATGAGGCTTGTCTGTAATATCTCGAATGCGAATCACATCAATCTGACGATTGAGTTGCTTGATGATTTGCTCCACTTCATCATGTGAAGCCACATCAATAATAATGGTGATACGCGATACATTCGGATCTTCTGTTGCTCCAACAGAGATGCTTTCAATATTAACCTGACGACGAGACAGGACACCGGTAAAGCGATTGAGGACTCCCGAACGATTTTGTAGTTTTGCTGTTAACATTCTACGCATGGAACTTCACCCCCAACATCTCATGATTACTCTTACCAGCTGGTACCATTGGTAGCACTTGTTCCTTACGAGAAATATCTACCTCGATTAGCATAGGAACATTCTCAGTAATGACTTCAAGGTCTTGAGCCAAGGTCTCAGGATTGTCAAACTTATAGTTTTTAATGCCATAAGCCTGTGCCATCAATTGGAAATCAGGAAGGGTATCAAAGACTGACTCAGATGTTCTACCTTCATAGAAGGATTCCTGCCACTGGCGAACCATTCCAAGTGAGTGGTTGTTCAGCATGACCACCTTGATTGGCACCTTGTAAATGTTCAAAATAGCCAATTCTTGGTTAGTCATTTGGAAACCACCATCTCCAACAAACAAGACTACTTCCTTATCTGGGTTAGCAATTTTGGCACCGATTGCTGCTGGAATTCCGAATCCCATGGTTCCTAAACCACCTGAAGTCACTAACTGACGTTCATTTTGGTAGGGATAATACTGGGCTGTCCACATTTGGTGTTGACCAACGTCTGTGACCACAATGGCATCTCCATTCGTCAATTCACCAATTCGTTCAATAACAGCTTGCGGTTGAACCACACGCTCTTTCTTATCATAAGAACGAACACGGTTCTTGTCTTTAGTGACTTTTTCAATCCATTTTTCAGTATTGTTATGAACTGTCGGTTCGGCCAGCAACATTTGCAAGGCTTTCTTAGCATCTCCAACTACAGGAATATCTGCACTGATAATCTTTCCAATCTCGGCAGGGTCAATATCAATGTGGGCAACCTTAGCATTCTTAGCGAAAGTCTTTGGATTTCCTGTCAAACGGTCATCAAAACGGCAACCAATACTAATCATAAAGTCGGCTTCTGTCATGGCAATATTAGCTGCGAATGACCCATGCATCCCCCCCATTCCAAGAAAGAGTGGGTGACTCGTTGCAATCGTTCCTTGTCCCAAAAGGCTGGTTACCACTGGAATTTGATAGCGTTCTGCAAATTCATTTAATTCTGCCGCAGCCTCAGCATAACTAATTCCACCACCAGCCAGCAAGACTGGCTTTTTAGCCTTGGATAATTGCTTCAAGATTTTCTTGATTTGCATATCATTTGGCTCAAGAGTCGGTTGATAGCTTGGTAGGTTCACTTCTGGTGAATAGATGAAGTCTGTTTCTAAAGCAGACACGTCTTTAGGTAGGTCAATTACGACTGGCCCTGGGCGACCTGTAGTTGCGATATGGACAGCTTCCGTAATGATACGAGGAATATCAGCTGTCTCACGAACTTGGTAATTGTACTTAGTGATTGGCATGGTAATTCCCACGATGTCTGCCTCCTGAAAGGCATCTTTCCCAATCCCTGCTCTCGCTACCTGACCTGTAAAGACCAAAAGGGGAACACTATCGCTCATGGCATCTGCAATCCCTGTAATGGCATTTGTTGCTCCCGGTCCGCTAGTGACGACGGCAACACCCAACTTTCCAGTTGATTTGGCATAACCTTCAGCTTCATGCAAACAACCTTGCTCATGGCGCCCTAGAATGTGGCGAATGCCTTTAAAATTATATATCGCATCATAAAAAGGCAAGACCGCACCACCAGGATAACCAAAGATGGTATCAATTCCTAAATCACGAAGTGTTTCCAAAACTAGGTCCGACCCCGTCTTAGGAGATTCTAAACTGATTTTCTCCATTGTTCCCCTTTCTCTTCTCTTAAAAATAACTTGTTACTATCATACCATTTTTTCAAAATTTTTCAAGAGAAAAGAAGAAATTTTCTGAATTTTCTATTTTAACGTTTATTTATGAATAATATTCTATTTTTTATAAGTTTTAAAAGGTAATTTATATTCTTTAGCAATTTATTATCATTTATGTTGTAAATTTCTTTCGCAAATTTCTTTAACTCATTTTTATATGAAATTTTTTGAGTGCACTGCACGTTTGCGGAGTTAATGAAATTTATAATAACTATACAAAAAAGGAAGCCACTAAGTGACTTCCTTTTAGAGCGAGGACTGATTAGTCTTCACCTTTGTTTTTCTTAATGATTTCTTCTTGTACTGACTTAGGTACATCTTCGTAGTGGTCAAATACCATCATGAATGTACCACGTCCTTGAGATGCAGAACGAAGAACTGTTGCGTAACCGAACATTTCAGCAAGTGGAACGTAAGCACGAACAATTTGGCTGTTACCGTGTGCTTCCATACCATCTACACGTCCACGACGAGCAGTTACGTGACCCATAACATCACCAAGGTTTTCTTCTGGAACAGTGATTGTTACAAGCATCATTGGCTCAAGGATAGCTGGTTGTGCTGATTTAGCAGCTTCTTTAAGGGCAAGTGAAGCCGCGATCTTGAAGGCAGTTTCAGATGAGTCGACATCGTGGTATGAACCATCGTAAAGCTTAGCTTTAACGTCAACCATTGGGTAACCTGCAAGAACACCGTTAGCCATAGATTCTACCAAACCTTTTTCAACCGCTGGGATGAATTCACGAGGAACCACACCACCGACGATTGCGTTTTCGAATTCGAATCCTTTACCTTCTTCGTTTGGAGTAAATTCAATCCATACATCACCGAATTGACCTTTACCACCAGACTGACGTTTGAAGAATCCACGTGCTTGAGTAGAAGCGCGGAATGTTTCACGGTAAGATACTTGAGGAGCACCTACGTTCGCTTCAACTTTGAACTCACGACGCATACGGTCAACAAGGACGTCAAGGTGAAGCTCACCCATACCTGAGATAACTGTTTCACCAGTTTCAACGTTTGTTTCAACGCGGAATGTTGGATCTTCTTCAGCCAATTTTTGAAGGGCAATACCCATCTTATCTTGGTCTGCTTTAGATTTTGGCTCAACCATCAATTGGATAACTGGTTCTGGAACGTTGATTGACTCAAGGATAATTTTAGCTTTTTCATCTGTCAATGAGTCACCAGTTGTAGTATCTTTCAAACCAACGGCAGCAGCGATATCACCTGAGTAAACAGTGTCAATTTCTTGACGGCTGTTAGCGTGCATTTGAAGAATACGTCCGATACGTTCACGTTTACCTTTAGAAGTGTTCAATACGTATGAACCTGATTGAAGAACACCTGAGTAAACACGGAAGAATGTCAAACGACCTACGAATGGGTCAGTCATGATTTTGAAGGCAAGAGCTGCAAATGGCTCTTCGTCAGATGCTGGACGAGTTTCTTCTTCGTCTGTATCTGGGTTAATACCTTTAATCGCTGGAATATCAAGTGGGCTTGGAAGGTAGTCAATAACCGCATCAAGCATCAATTGAACACCTTTGTTCTTGAAGGCAGAACCACACAATACTGGGAAGAATTCAACATTGATAGTCGCTTTACGGATACCAGCTTTCAATTCTTCGTTAGTGATTTCTTCACCTTCGAGGTATTTCATCATCAATTCTTCGTCAGTTTCAGCAACTGCCTCGATCAATTTTTCACGGTATTCTTGAGCTTGGTCAAGGTATTCAGCTGGGATGTCTTCTTCAAGGATATCTGTACCAAGGTCGTTAGTATAGATTTCAGCTTTCATCTTGATCAAGTCGATGATACCACGGAAGTCATCTTCAGAACCGATTGGCAATTGGATTGGGTGTGCATTTGCTTGAAGACGATCGTGAAGTGTGCTTACAGAGTAAAGGAAGTCAGCACCGATTTTGTCCATTTTGTTGGCAAATACGATACGTGGAACTCCGTACTCAGTTGCTTGACGCCAAACTGTTTCAGTTTGAGGCTCAACACCTGATTGTGAGTCAAGAACGGTAACCGCACCATCCAATACACGAAGAGAACGTTGTACTTCGATTGTGAAGTCCACGTGTCCTGGTGTGTCGATGATATTTACGCGGTGGTTGTTCCATTGAGCTGTTGTCGCAGCAGATGTGATAGTGATACCACGCTCTTGCTCTTGTTCCATCCAGTCCATTTGTGACGCACCTTCGTGAGTTTCACCGATTTTGTGGATTTTACCAGTGTAGTAAAGAATACGCTCAGTAGTTGTTGTTTTACCAGCATCGACGTGAGCCATGATACCGATATTACGAGTTTTTTCAAGTGAAAATTCGCGTGCCATGAGGTTTGTTTCTCCTATTTATTTTTGATTTCTATTCTATTATAACACGATTTTAATAAAAACGGATAGGCAGGACCTACCCGTTCTCAATGTTTTCATGCTATTGTTGGTTTCAACTTGTAGATTTACAAGTTGAATTGAACTCGGGCTAAAAGCCCAAGTTAGTTGAGTTGAGCTCAAGCTAAAAGTCTGGAGAAAAAGATGAATCTCATTGGTTGCAATCGCAACCTGCTTTGATTCCCTATTTTCTCTGGGACTTTCTTAACGCTTTCGCATCCTATCTTACCAACGGAAGTGTGCGAATGCACGGTTAGCTTCAGCCATACGGTGAGTGTCTTCACGTTTCTTAACTGCTGCACCAGTGTTATTAGCAGCATCCAAGATTTCTTTTGCAAGACGGTCTTGCATTGTGTGCTCACCACGAAGACGAGCGATTGTTACCAACCAACGAAGTCCAAGTGTTGTACGACGTTCTGGACGAACTTCAACTGGGACTTGGTAGTTAGAACCACCAACACGACGTGCACGTACTTCAAGTACAGGCATAATGTTTTCCATAGCTGTTTCAAATACTTCAAGTGCATCGTTGCCAGTAGCTTCTTTGATTTGCTCAAAGGCACCATAAACGATTGAAGCAGCTGTACCACGTTTACCATCAAGCATAACGCGGTTGATAAGACGAGTAACTAGTTGTGAATTGTAAAGCGGATCTGGCAATACGTCACGTTTTGGAGCTCTATTTTTACGACTCATTTCTCTTTATCCCCTTTCCTTATGCTTTTGGACGTTTAGTACCGTATTTAGAACGGCCTTGTTTACGATCGTTAACACCTGCAGTATCAAGTGCTCCACGGACGATATGGTAACGTACCCCTGGAAGGTCTTTTACACGTCCACCACGAAGAAGAACCACGCTGTGCTCTTGCAAGTTGTGTCCGATACCTGGGATGTAGGCAGTAACTTCGATAAGGTTGCTCAAACGTACACGAGCGAATTTACGAAGGGCTGAGTTAGGTTTTTTAGGTGTCATTGTTCCAACACGAGTTGCAACACCACGTTTTTGTGGTGAAGAAACGTTTGTTTGAACTTTTTTATGACTGTTGTAACCAACGTTCAAAGCTGGTGATTTAGATTTTTCTACTTTTGATTTACGCGGTTTGCGAACCAATTGGTTAATTGTAGGCATCTACATTCTCCTGTGTTTTTTATTTTTGGTGATGATACACTTGGTGACAGCTATCATCTGTGTGTACTTTTGCAACATTTGTCAGCACGTCCCTGTACACTCTTGAGAGACCAAAAGTAAAAAGTACCGTCTATTATTGTAACAAAATTTTCCATTGCTTGTCAAGATATTTTTCTTTTTTTATCGTCTTTCCAATCTTTAAATTCTGATCAGAACAAGAAGATTAATCATAACTATTTGTTCCTTCAATTATAGTCCTTTGAAGTTAGCGGAGCTAGAAGCTTCTGTCACTAAGAAATATGACAAATGTCATAAAAAAAGAAAGTTGTAAAATCAACTTTCTTTTTAATCTATTAAATTTTTATTCCACACTAAATAGGTATGGGTAAACTGGTTGTTGGCCTTGGTGAATCTCTACTTCAACATCTTCGAATTCTTCTGCGATTTCTTGGGCAATTTCATTGGCAAGTTCTTCGCTTCCGTCTTCACCAACATAGAAGGTGACGATTTCACTATCTTCATCCAACATATGTTTCAAGGTTTCAGTTAAGGTTTGGTGCATGTCAGGGTTTGACACGAGGATTTTCCCATCCACCATACCAAGATTATCGTTTTCATGGATTTCTAAGCCATCAATGGTTGTATCACGCACAGCTGTTGTGACGCTTCCGCTAACGACATCGCTAAGAGCAGCAGTCATACGCTCTTGGTTTTCTTCGATAGACTTGCTTGGATCAAAGGCAAGAAGACTTGTCAAACCTTGAGGAAGAGTACGAGCCTCTACCACTACTGCTGGTTGCTCCAAAACTTCTGCTGCAGATTGAGCTGCCATGAAAATATTCTTGTTGTTTGGTAGGAAGATGATGTTACGAGCGTTGACCTGTTCAACAGCCTTGATAAAGTCTTCTGTTGAAGGGTTCATAGTTTGACCGCCTTCGATAACATAATCCACACCTTGAGAACGGAAGATATCTGCTAGACCTTTACCAGCCACTACAGCAATCAAAGCATACTCTTTTTCTTCAGCTGGTTTGCTAACTTGAGCAGCTTCTTTCTCAACCTGTGCTTCGTGTTGGTTACGCATATTGTCAACTTTTACCTTGACCAAGCTACCATATTTGAGACCTTCTTGCATAACAAGTCCTGGATCTTCTGTATGGACATGGACTTTGACAATTTCATCATCATTGACAACAAGGAGAGAATCCCCGAGTTCATTCAAGTAGTTACGGAATTCGTCGTAGTCAAAATCTTTGGCATAGGTTGGACCTTGCTTAAGAGCTACCATGATTTCAGTACAGTAACCAAAGGTGATGTCCTCAGTCGCTACGTGACCAGCTACAGACTTATGATGTTCAGCATTGATCATTTCACTCATGTTGGCCGGAGTCGCTACAAAGTCCTCAGATGCAATATATTCACCAGTAAGGGCTGAAAGGAAACCTTCATAGATGAAGACCAGTCCTTGACCACCTGAATCCACAACGCCAACTTCTTTCAATACTGGAAGCATGTCTGGTGTTTTAGCTAGAGCTGTTTTAGCACCTTCCAAGGCTGCGCGCATGACTTCAACAGCGTCATCTGTTTGCTCAGCTTTTTTCTTAGCACCGATAGCAGCTCCACGAGAAACTGTCAAAATCGTTCCTTCGACTGGTTTCATCACTGCCTTATAGGCAACTTCTACACCTGATTGGAATGCAAGGGCCAAGTCTTGACCTGTTAACTCGTCTTTATCCTTGATGGCTTGTGAAAATCCACGGAAAAGCTGAGACGTAATAACACCTGAGTTTCCACGCGCACCCATCAAAAGACCTTTGGCAAGAATGCTCGCTACCTCGCCAACTGTAGAAGCTGGCTTGTCTGCAACTTCTTTAGCACCATTTTCAATGGTCATTCCCATATTTGTTCCAGTATCTCCATCTGGAACTGGAAAGACGTTTAATGAATTGACATATTCAGCTTGCTTATTCAAGCGAGTTGATGCAGCCTGCACCATTTCTTGAAATAAGCTAGTAGTAATTTTTGACACGGTTATTCTCCTACAACTTTGATATTTTGAATGTAGACATTTACAGTCTGAGCAGTAATTCCAAGCTGGTTTTCCAAGCTAAAACGAACACGCTCTTGAATGTTTTTTGACACTTCGCTAATCTTTGTTCCGTAGCTCAACACGGTATATACATCAACTGCAATACTGCCATCTTCGGCCGCCTTTACAACGACACCTTTGGAATAATTTTCCTTACCTAGAAGGGCTTGGAAATTATCTTTGAGGGCATTTTTACTAGCCATACCGACCACACCAAAAATCTCAGTTGCTGCTCCACCTACGACGGTTGCAATCACTTCATCTGTTAGTTCGATTTGACCATCTTTTGTATTAATTTTTACAGTCATCCTTTTTACCTCAACTAGTTGATACTCTATTTTATCATATTTCAGCCCAAGTGTAAAAGCAGAATACTGTATCAGCGGATATTTACTCTATTTTTCAAATGATTTTATATCTACAGTAAAAGAAAAAAGACCCTAAGGTCTCCTTACTTTTATTATTAAACGCGTTCAACTTTACCTGATTTCAAAGCACGAGCTGAAGCCCAAACTTTTTTAGGTTTACCATCGATAAGAACAGTAACTTTTTGAAGGTTTGGTTTTACGGCACGTTTTGTTTGGTTCATCGCGTGTGAACGGTTGTTTCCTGATACAGTCTTACGACCTGTAAAGTAACATACTTTAGCCATTGTGTTTTCCTCCTATTAGATCTAATATAGCGGATGTGCTAGCACCACATACCGTACTATGTTATCACACTTTCTTTATTTTTGCAAGGGAATTGGAAGATTTGTTTGTGTCTAAATTTTTGGGAATAATCAAATATCCTTATAACTCAATAAGAAAGCGAGATTTTTCAGACAAAAAAACTGGAAAAAGTTCCTCACTTTACCCCAGCCCTTGACTATATTGCACTATTTATGCTACAATATTGTTTGACTGATTAAGCAAAGTGTGTGTTTGTCTTAATCGGTGGTGTAGAAGTTGCTGCTTCTACACCTTTTTCGTTTTTATTTACTCTATTATTGTAACACACATTAGGCAAAAAAGCAACTATTTTGTATAAAAACATGACAAAAACACCTCTAAAAAAATCTTTTTTTAGAGGCTTTTGTCTGCCTTTTTGTATTATTTATGCCCTCTTTTTCTGATAACAGCTTTGTGCGGCCTATGGTTAATACGAAATCCTGCACCTAGTCCCGTATCCCTAAATTCTTCATACTCTTGTCTCCAAGATCCAAAAAATAGATTGTATAGCTGATCAATTCGTTCAAGGAGTATCATTCTGGACATAGTACAAGCCCCTTCGATGGACCAATACATCCCTCGATGTTTCATACGGTAAGTAACCTTTCGGTGCTGACTCTCCATTACTCCGATACCACGTGAGGATAACCCTCTAAGTTTAGGTGGTCTAGTGTCACAGAAATTTCTTAATAATTTCTTACGAAAATTGTAAAAATTATCAAGAGCTTCTTGACTTTCTGTGAGAGATTCAACTGTATCTAGTACGGTCTGAAGCAGGTTCTTCTGATGATTTTTGATGGCCCTAAAAGCAAGATCAAGTAGTGTAGATGGGTACGGCTTCAGGAATCTTTTAAGTTCTTCATTGACATGATAAGCATCCCAGAAATGCTCATGACGTTTAATCCGTAGGACCTTCTTAATTTCTTGAAATATTCTGCGAGAATATCCTTTACCATTGTCCGAGTTAGTGATAAGAAGAGTTCGATCAGTGATTTCAAAATGATTGCAGAGATAGTCTATCAATTCTTCCTTTGCTTGTTCATGGCTTGTATGGATAATCTCATGTTTATTCTCTAGTACATACCGATTATTACCAACCTTCTTCGCTCCAGTATGAATCAGGAAATGGGCTAAGTCTGTATTGTGTCGTTCATCATTGCTTGATGTTGTCTTGACGAGCACACCATCTCCCTCCAGGTAGATTTTATCTACCTGTATTTTTTTCGGTTGCTCATCACCTCTAAACAGCCGATAACGTTCCCTCTCTGAAAAGAGTCTACCTGCCATTTTTACAGACTTCAACACAGCATCCTTTGTTATCTCTAGGCGATAAGCCATCTTAACTGTTCGACAAACTTCACGGTAGGATAAAACGGAAGCGTGTTTTGCCATGTGAAAAATCAACTCAGGAGAATAACGCATATACTTTTCTAAGCCTAGCCACTCATCAACAGGATAACAAGTTTTCTTTCCCTTTCGCCAGCGATTCCTAGAAAAGGTCATCTCTCCAAATGTAAAAACAACTGTCCTCTCTGTACTATCTATCCGTTTATATCCCCTCCGTCTCATGGTGGGAGCTATCTGCTCGTCATAATCTCTTACTCGCTTCAGGAATTGCTGCTTACGTTTGCGATCTAGTTCTGCGACAAATTCTTTTTCATCAAATCTAAACATACTCTCTATTGTACTGAAATCATGACTAGATTGAAAATATCAGAAACTTTTACAAGGTTTTTTCATCTTCAAAACGTCGGTCAACTTTCTCTTCACGACTACGCACGTGCTCCTTAACATCTCTATAATCTGTGTAATGTTTTAATGTATCATCAAAGAACTCTTGTAAGGCTCCTTTTTCAATTTGGAATTGTTTGATCAGTTGACTGACATCTTCCAGTCCCATATCTTTTGGAACTCCTAAATCATCCAATAGTTGTACCGCTACAAGACTATTTTCTGGAGATTTCTGGATGGCTAAAAGTGCTCCTTCAATTTTATGATAACGTCCAAGTCGCTCATCTAGTTGTCTTAATTCCTCCAGGGTAATCTCAATCTTTTCATTAAAACGATTTTCCAAATGTTGAAATTGTGCTCCATCTGTCACGCCGTGCTCGACTAAGAAATTATATTCCTTAATCAGCTCACGTATAGAGGAAATTTGAGCATTTTTAGTTACGACTGTCTCACCATTTTGTTTGGCCAATTGTCTTGCGACAGTCAAACCCATCATGTACCGATTTTTTTGTGATTGATCAGGATTGAGAAAATAAAAATAGTCTTTCTCTTTGATATAGATGGTATAATTTCCATCCTCATTTTTATCAACTTTATGAGAAGGTATTAAAATTGTACCACTATTTAAAGCTCCCATATCCATCTGCACGTAAATGCCTTGCTTGCTTTCTTGCTCGACCTGCCAGGATTCCACTTCCAATTTCAATTCAAAATCATTTGCCGTTTTTTCTTTTGATTCTTGGTATTGTTCTTTCAATTCCTCCACATCAAAAACTAACTGATTCTTAGAAATTCTCTCTTTTATTTTTTCAAGAGAATAGAGTCCTTTCTTCGATAATGTATCATCTCGGACATTTCTTTGTTGGGGCTGATCGAGCAATTTATACTTCACAAATTTTCCAGAGAAATCAATCTGAAGATTAAGCGCAGCTGACTTTTGTTTGAAATCTTCTAACGACAAAGAGTGCTTCAGAAGAAAATCCAGACGCTCCTTAATTTCAAACCGATAATTATTTTGTCTCCGCCAAGCAGAATACTTTGTATAAGAATTTTTCATAGTAGGCTCAATAATTTTAGCGCCGTATCGTGCCGCATGTTTGTCCGAAATGCCTCTCAAATTTTTCAAGGTTTTCTTTTCCCAACGAAATTTCTTGAGCGTTGAGGTATTGGTGGTATTAAGTATGATATGGTTATGAAGATGATCTTTATCCGTGTGGGTTGCGATCACAAACTCATAATTTCCACCTGTCAATTCTAACATCGTTTGACGGCCAATTTCATGAACCTGCTCAGGAGTCAAGTTATCATCTGGAGAAAAAGACTGGATAATGTGATGGGCCAATACTTGTTTTCCTGAAGATAATTCTTTCAAGTCATCATCTCCTTTTTTAAAGGCTGCAGCCAATTTTGTCATAACCATTTCCTCATCTGCTACGCTAAAATCAGAGATCCCATTGCCAGATACTAGCTTCATTTGAAGTTCACCATTATGATAGACAAGAGGAAAATCAAGATCACTTTCTGCGGTTTCTGACACAAGTGTTTTCGCTTCATTCAGAATATAGCGTACAGCTATTTTTAAATTGGAAGGAGTTTTAATTTGTTTGGGTGCTTTGATTACTACCATTCGTCATACGTCCTTATAGTTTTTACTTTTCGCTCCTGTAAACTTTTCTTCTCTGCGCTAGAAAGTTTGGCAGCTACCATCTCTTTCAACTCAGATAGATAGTCAATAACTTGTGCTACTTCCTCTGTCGTAACCCCTTGATTTTCGTTAGCATGCTTGGCAATTTGGTTGATGTTCGTGCCCACTCGATTGATAGCAACTCGAAGGTCTTTCAATTCAGAAAAATCAATTTGAACCACCTTCCCTTGTACCAGTTGATTCTTCGCATAGTATTGAAAAGATGGAACTCCCATTTGGGCCATCGCCGTTTTAATTTGACGATCTTCCTCTGGTGTTAGTCGTATCAATTTTTGTATATAGCGTTTTCTATTTTCTCGTTTCTGCATTATTTTTTTTATCCTCTTTCTCTCAAAGGCTCTGGCATTTTCTGACCAGGCATCATCCCCTGACTTCCTTGTGGCAAGCGTAGCAAATGGATATCCATTTGCGAAATTTAAAAAAAATCAGAGAAGGAGAACCCTGCAGTTTTCCTTCTTGATTTTCTCAGTTTTGGGGAAATCCCCAAGCCCCTTTCTTATATCTTTTGGAGTACAACTTCTAACAATTTATCGTAACCAACTGAAGATGTTTTTGAAAATAGATGATTGCTTATCACTATTTTCTACACTTTTTTCTTTCTGACCTTGCAACTTTTCAGCTAGGACAGAAAGTTGTTGAGTAGTTAGAGGCTGGAAAATAGACTGCCCAATTTGTATTTCTGTCAGTAAGATTTTTTCAGTGAGTACAGCTTGAAATTCTTCATCTGTAATCATCTTGAGTAGCTCAATATTTTCTTCTTCCCACTCCAAAAGAGCAGGATCTCCTTCAGGTAGTTGAGACTGTTCTTCCTCTAGTTGCTCCAGAACTTTTTGGCGAGTCAAGTCTTTAGCGTTTGGCAATACTCCTTGAACTCTGTCTCCATCCATGATTGGAATAAAGTCTGAAAGGATGATAATCAGTTGTTCTTCTTGTTCATTAGTCATGAGTGTTGTCCTCCTTGATGATGATTTGTTTTTAATTTGACCTTGGGTTTATTTGGGGTGTCCCGTTCGGTCATTTCGAGAAACCCTTCTCTTTTTTTGATTGTGCATCTGCTTTCAACTCCTGCTTGTGATCTTCGACAGCCTGCTTGCTCTGATCTTTAAACTTCTCCAGTTTTTGTTCAAAACTACGCTTCGTTTGTTTCTCCTGACTCAATCTTAATTGTTCCAATGCTTGATCCATCCGAACCATTAAACTTTTAGCTTCTTGTTGGACAATATCTAACTGTGCTTCTAAATCAGCAAGTGTCTCCTTATCAGCAGACCACCCAGATAGATAGTTAAAGGAGTACTCTGACGTATCAATACCATAGTATGAAGAAACAACATAAGCAACACTTTCAGCCTGGAGTTCAGCAGTGCTTCTAGTTAGATTTTCTTTTTGAGGATTATCTGCATGATGCAACTCTGCATGAGCCATCTCATGTAAGAAAGTTTTAATAATTTGAGCCTTGTTCATCTCATTACTACGTAAAACAATTTGATTTTCTGGGACAGAATAATATCCATGTTTATTATTTTCCATCTCCTCAAATCGAACCGATACATCATTTTCTTTTGCAATAGCCATCAGGGCACGGTAAAGATTTGCATAGTCCAAATCAGTCAGCTGTTCTTTCACTTCTGCAGCTTTTGGCATCTCCTTTCCTTCTGTCTGACTAACATCAAAAACTGGTACCAAACCAAAGAATGTAACTGTTTCTGGTTTCCCATTTTTATCCAATATTGGTTGGTTATTCTCATCATTTTTGATCTTCGTCATAGGTTTAAAAATACGTAAAGCCTTCTCACCTTTTTTCACATAGCGACCAAAGTTTTCTTTCCACTGCTTGAAAGAAGCTACTTGCCTTGCTTCAGGATTTTGTGCAAGAATTAAGCGTAAGTTGCGATTAGAATAATTATTTAGTTGGCTCATTTTCGTTAGATAGTCTTTGTACTTATCTGAATCCAGAAACTCCTTAATCCCTTCTTTAAAATGACGACTTAATCCTGCCATATCTTTATTTTGAATAAAATCTGCGACTGCAAGACTGCCAGCTGCTAACACAACTTCGTCCGCTTGTAGACTCTCCTCGCCCTCTGGTTTAGAACCTGGTTTCGATCTAAAATCATACGGATTCGTTCCCTGAAGCAACTCCTCCTCATCAGAAACACCATCAGCATCCGCATCATGTTCCAACTCCTGCTTGTTGTAGCCTTGTTCTTCTAGTTTGATTTCTTCCTCTTGTGATTTCTCAAATTCTTCTCGGACTGTGGAGATCGTTTGTTCAACTTTTTCTGATAAACCTTTGATTTCTTTTTGCCATTTTTCAATAAGGGCCAATTGTTCCATAGGTGAGTCTTTGACTCCCAACTTCTCAAACCAAGCAGATAGATTTTCGACCTCAACACTATCCATTCCATCAAAAGAGATAAATCCAAGGCGACCATCATGACTACTATCTGTAAATCCAATTGGACTATTTTCCAAATCTCCAAATGGGAGTTGGGATAGAAGTTGATCTGCGTAAAGAGTATCTTCTAAAGCGTAACTGAACTGAGAAATATCTAACTCACTCGCCAATCTCTCCAGATGATACGGAGTGAATATGGCCCCATCTATCTTCATCAATTCTGGGTACTCTCTCATTTCTCGTGTTCCAAGTCTTCCTTTGTGAGCGATTGGGTTAATCTCATTCCCAATATCGTAACGGATGCCATCCTGGATCAGTTCACCATCGGGAGCGTAGATACTAAACTGGATCTTAGTTGGAGAGATGTAACCTTCTGGGCGACCATCAGTCACTTGTTTTAGTCCTTCCTGATGTAACGGATAGAAGCTCTGATTGGCCTTGTAAAGCTCTCTAGCAAAATCTTGATAAGATATCAGATCTGTTTCTTTAAAGGGCAATTTAGGCCCATCTGGGCGCTCCTCAGCCCATTGAAGGCGTACATGGTAGTTTTCTTTATAGATATGATCTTGTTTCCATTCTTTATAAAAATCTGAATTTGTGTCTAGAAGATGATCTTCTCCAGCTGCAGCAACAATCTGGTCAAATTTATCATTGTACCGTTTCGCATAGTCAAGATACTGATTCCAGGCTTGATGAAATTCTTCTGGAGTTTTTGAGATGTCACCTGGCACACCTAAATTATAGACAGTATCTAGGACTTGAGTAAACATAGCTGAATCAAGTAGTAAGCCATTCAGTGTGTTTTCAGGAGTTATTTGTTCAATTCCCTTAGTTGTATCAAGCTTGATTTCTTCAAACAAGCCATCTTTCAAAATGGTTTGCAACTCATTTCCTCTATCCTTGACATAATCCTCATTGATAGACAACTGTTCAATATTACCATCACGTTCACGAAAGACAGCAAGTATAACTTTTTCCTTAGTTTTCTCTACATCAACTTTTAGATCTCTCTTGATTTTCATGAGAGATGCAGGGACACGTTCTTCTCCTATATCTTTGAAAAGAAGCAAGAAATCCTCGTCTTTACTCTTGATAGCTTCTGAAAAGTTAAGTCGTTGCGCAATTCTCACTTCGTCTAAGTTATCCAAAACAAACGATTTAGGATCAAGAATATCCTCTAGCATAGGAATAACTTGTAATTTTTCTTTTAGACTATTACTAACCAGTATTTGATTATAGTCTCCCCTTCCCTCAGCAAAATCGACTACAAAATCTCCAGCATTCCTACCTGGAACAACTGGCCTGATTCCTGTTAAGTGTAAAAAGTTTTCTCGTTTAAAATTAACATCTAGCAAACTCACCTCTCCATTATTGGAATAGAAATAATAGATTTTACTATTCGCTAATTCCTCTAAATACCATTGAGATGATTTCTGAATAGAACCAGCGTACTGATTCATTCTTTTCAAATCATCAGCTGTAATTGGATGGTATTTCGATTGTCTTCGTTGCACTTCCTCAAAAGTTGTGCTAAAATGTAAGTAACGATAGGGTGATGTCGGGTGACTGGCAACAGTTTGCTCAAAGGTTGCTGATAATTCAGCTTCAGGTTCGGCACTGCCTACAGCATCATGCTGTGAATAGCCCTCTCCACCACTGGCCCTATCATTCATTTGCTCCTGGGAACTCTCAGGAGCTTTTTCTGTGCTCTGAATTTGTTTTTTGGGCTCCCTACCATCTCCAAGAGGATTGGAAGGTTTTTCATAGGTCACTGTTTTGTCCGAATCAATAACCATTTGTTTTCTAGGCTCTACTGAAAAACCTATATTATTCCAGTTTTCCTTCAACCACGCTGCATCTTCAGGAGAAAGGTGGCTGGTATCAGGAAAAGAACTTGATGAGTGAATTTCCTCAGTCTTCTCCATTTGTTTTTCCTGCCTCAGAATCTCATTCCAGTCTGTCTTCTCCTGACCTTCACGTTGTGGTGGTCTTGCATCGATAACTGGGATTTTCTTCTCCCGTAGTTTGGTGATAAAGTCTGTACCTGCTTTATCACGATCAACTGCCAACGTGATGAGATCATCGTATTTGTGATCTTGGAAAAGTGTGGAGGTTTCCGCTGCAACAGATAGGAATCTCGAGGTACGTGTTAGTTCGCTAGACTTGGTATAATCCCTTTCATCCATCGCAATCTCCCCTCGATCCTGTAACATTTCAAGAACATAGTGGGATAATACTCCCTCTTTCAATCCTTCCATCGCAACTAGTCGAACATCGTTTAATTCGCCCTTATGAAGCTCATAATAGCTCATAAGGTCAATTGGTGCCTCTGTCACAATTAAACGCTCAGGAGAGCCTATAGAAACGTTTAAGCCACTGATAGCCTCTGATTGATACATGATTTGTTTCAAGTAGCCCTTACCTGGATGACGTTCTTGATCAGGAACAAGTCCCTGAAGGCTCGCACCTACCAGTTGCTGATTTCTATCCAAGTATTTAAAAACTAATACGTCTTCTATAACGCCCTCTTTGTCCTTACGTTTAGCTTGAGCAATTACTCCCTTCTCAAGGAAGAAGTCGATTGTATCATCAGAGAGACCTCTAATCTCCTTAAGATAGGCTCTCGCCTCCACAAATGGTTGTTCGTAAGGCGCTAGTGTATAGTTGAAGGGTTTTCGCGCTTCCTCTACTGGTTTTGCTTCAGGAAAGGAACCTGTCTCCAAGAATACCATAGCATCTTTATAGCTGACATTTTGCATTTGTTGCACGAGATTGATAGTATCGCCAAATAGGTTTTGAGAATACCAATGCCAGGTATTTTTCACAGTATCAATCTTAAACGAGTCATGCTCGGCCCAGTAATACTCTCGGTGTGACTTTCTCTTCATTTCCATTCCGAGACTACGAGCTACTTCTAAAATATCCAGCGATTTTGCCTGTGCTTTTGTTAAAACCATCCTGTTTCCTCCTCGACCAATTCCTTGAATAAAAGATAACCCTCAGGAGTTGCATCTAGTTCACTAACAACTAATGGATCTTCCTGATTCGTTGTCACAAAAAGATGAGGAGCTAATTGATAAAAACTCTCCTCATCTGCCTGTATAAGTAGCTGCCAAATAGCATAACGTTCTGTGGCTAAATTTTCTAGCTTTAATGCTAGAACCTGCGAGATACTCTCCAGGTATCCTAATTGTGTTTTAGGTGTTTCCATCCTACTATCCTTTCTGTATGTTAGGCCACGAATAACTCTTTTAGCTGCGGAGTCAAATCGTTGGCATATAAAAGCAAGCCGTCGATGTCTGTTCCTTTTCGAGTGTATTCGTACCAGTTTTCTTTGTCTTCAGGGGAACTTGCAATCTCATCTTTTCTAGGATGATCATAGACACTTGCTTTTTTATCTCTGAAGACATTTTGTTTAGAAATAAAGACCAATCCTTCTTCTACCCCAATTCTTGCGACTTCATCTGGAGTTAGAAGGGGACGGCCTTGAATTTGTTTATTTTCACTTGATGATCCATTACGATAACTATGCGATTTTGAGGTGGATCGAGTGCGTATAGTCTGCTTACCTGACCTTGTAGAATAGTATTCCATCGTATCCTTGTCATTTGTCCCTAAAAATAGGTGAGTAGCACAGTTATTAAAGATGGTCTTCCAATCACTTTTATAAAGTGATTCTAGCTGATTGACAGCTTGGATGATAATCTTAATAGACATCTCACGACTACGAATAGAAGAGAGGACCTGGGCGAAGTTTGGAATACGGCCAATTTGTGCAAACTCATCGAAGATAAATTGAATGTGGCGAAGATTTTTTCTACTGTAGCCAGGTACTTTCCCTTGCAAGATATCATCAGCCTTATGTGTAAGAACCTCAAAACCAATCGCAAACAAGATTGAGGAAAGAAAATTAAAGGCGTTATTGGTTTCAGGAATAGCAATAAAAACAGCTGTCTTTTTCGTATTCCAGGTATCCATTTCCATGGTATCCTCACTAATCAAGTTTCGGACATCTTCGTGGTCGAAGATAGAATAACGAGAAGACAAAATCGCTACCACACTGTTTCTTGTCTCGCCTCTGAAATTTTGGAATAATTTCCACTGTTTATAAGCATAGTTGTTAGGTTGATGTTCGTTCAGTTCTTCAAACATCTGCTCGACAGGGCTTGGTACATCTGGATCCTCTCGATACATATTTCTTAATAGATCCGCAACGTGGCCTAGGTTTGGCATATATAACTGGACTCCAGTTTCAGGATCCTTAGAGTCAAAATAGAGATAACCAATCAATGCACGTTGCAGCATCAACTCTGCTTGAACCCAGAAGTCTTCTCCAGTATGCTCACTCTTCTTTGTTCCCTCAGTAATTGCTTCAGAAATACGATCAATATCTAGCTCAGACTTCATGTAATGAAAAGGATTAAACCGATCTGAATTCTTGAGCCGAATCAAATCAAAGATTTTAACGGCATAGCCAGTTTTCTCAAGCATCTTCCCAACTTCGTGTACCAGGTTTCCTTTAGGATCCGTCACAACAAAGTTTGAGTTCATCTGCATTAAATTTGGCAATACAAAAGTAAAGGTTTTACCATCTCCTGGAAGACCAATGACAATCACATTTTTATTGAGCTGAACATTGTAGGCTAAGCGAAAGTTAAATAAGCCCATTTTAACTTGTTTTGAAAAAATCATATTCTTCTCAAAATCAACGTCTTCAAACCGTCTCATTTCCTTCAAAGTCGCAAAACGAGCACTACCTTGCTCTTCTCCCTGACGATATAAATTCTTATCCATAGAAGCATAGACAAGCAGTGGGAGGCCGAATCCGATCAACCCTGCATATAAGGCTCCTGAATCAAAGAAAACACCAAAAGAGAAGCGTTCCCAGTGTTCTATCAACCAACGAAGCCGCAACATTCCCATGAAAGGCACTGCTGCAGTCGAAAGTTGGTAGTAATGGTAAAAGGACTGGAAAATAACAAATGAAAATAGCCCCACCACCAGGTAGGGCCATATAGGTTTTCTAATCATCGTGTCTTCTCCTTCCCAATCTCCTTCGTAACTACTGGCATCGTTCCTTTATAGACCTTATTTGTCTTATAGTAATTGATTTTATCTTCAGGAGTCATTTCATGTGGTTTCTTCAGCACCTTTTTCGCAAACTCTTCCAATTTTTCTGGGCTTTTCGTGATATCTGCCAACATCTCTTTGAGAGCCTTTTCTACCAAGGTGCGATTTTTTGTTTCAAAGAAGAGATAGTTTGTACCATCTTTTTGATGATAAGTAAAACCTACCTTATACTCCTCCAGGTAATGCTTCAACTTAGCCAAGTGAACTTCACTATTTAATAACTTCTCGACATCTTTTTTTGATTTTGTGGCCATAAAGTCATTGAATAGCGTCTCCCCTTCAAAAGTTCGATTTGCCGCCTTATGTTGTTTCTTGTCATAATGGGCTTTTGCGAGGGCATACAGAGCTTGTATCGTCATCTCCAGAGTAACTTTTCCTTTTAAAGCCAGAGAATGACTGACTTTTTCTTGATCCATGTAAGACCTCCTTTATTTTGGATAATTGGATAGTTCTGGCTTAGCAATAACCTGGAATCCGTAAGGTGCTGAAGGTTCTTCCTTCACAGTAACTACCAAGCGTTTCTGACTTCTATTCTCACCGTCTTTCACGGCCACTACATAGGTTAGCTGATAAGTTGTTTCATCAACAATCAAGCTAGATTCCAAAATCACAGACTGCAGTTGACCTGCTTGTCTATCTATCGTTAATTGAGGAGCTACGAAATCAGTCATTTTCCCTTTATCAGAGTAAAGGGCTGGCAAAAAGTAACGTGAAAAGGCATCTAGTTCTCCTGTTTTTGACTGAATAGTTTTTAGATTTGAAAGTTCCTTGGACAAGGCCGAGAGTTGCTTTTCTTGATGGTAAACTAGCGTAAGGGATAAGCCAGCAAGTGTCAGACTTCCTACTAGACCAAACAACACCAGAACTCTTCCTAAATACACCCAAAAAGAGCGTTTAGAAGAGGTTCGAGGTTTGGGAGTTTCATGTTTCAAGGAAGTGGCTTTAGCTTTCTCTTCAGGAGTCTTCTCTACATGTTTTGTTTCAGGCTGGCGCTTAAAGAAAGAGTTTTTTGCTTCTTTTGCTGGGGCCTCCTGGTGATTCAACGTACCAGGCTTCAGGAAGAGGCTATCCACAATTCCCTCAAACGGCAAATAGACATCTTCTTGGTAGATCACTACATTCTTTTTATCCAGTTCCTCTACCAATAAAACGGCCTCTGCCCCCTCATGCTTAACCTTGGCATTTTCTCGCTCCAGGGCTTGATACACAAGGTCTCGATTCTTATACGTTGTGGTCGTGTTTTGTGTCAGATTGGTTAAACGGTACATGTTTTTCAGCTCCTTTCAATTTTCCTTCAGCAAGAGCTGTTTCAATATCAGCCCAGGTTAAATTATGTTCGGCCAAGTAGTTTGACCGTTCCTCATGTTTGGCCAGAATGATTTGAGTTTCTAGCTGCTGCAGTTTCTCTTCTTCCTTCTTGGCCTTGGCCATATAGTCAGCTAAGCGGTCTTCCGCTTTCTGTTTTTGTTTTTCCAAAGTTTCTAATTTTGTCATTGTTCCTTTTTCCCTTCTGTACTTTGTGTTTGGTTAGTGATTGGTTTGTTTAACGATGGAATACTCGCCTTTTCGCTGGTGTTCAAGCTGTCCACAATCAAAATGGGGTCAATATGATTTACCAGGTATTTCCCATCTTGCTTGCTGAAGCGAATCCGTATGGTTCTTGAAGATCCTACGTTTGTTTGGGCGTTAGTATAATCATACTTCTTCTGTAACTGTGTCTGAGTGTATCTCACTTGAGCTAGGGCAACATGGTTTTCTTGATCGATGTAGATGGTAGAAGACCTCATCTGTGTATCCACTACATAGCCCTTATAGGTTTGTACCGTTGGTTCTTCTTCAGAGTTCACTTCCTGATTGTAAGCAGCTTCTGTCATATAGGGCAAATAGCGATTTCTATTTTCTCCCAGATCCTGCTTATTGAAGTAAGCCGTCAAGAATTCCTTTACATATTCTTGCGTTAGTTCGCTTCCCTCTGCTTTGGTTTCTTGTTGCGTAGTTTCAGCTTCCTGTTTAGCTTTCTTTTGTGATGAGGTTGCTGCTCCAATCCAGAATACGAATCCTAGAACTAGCACAACTCCTATAAGGATTCCTCCTACTTTCAGGAGTTTCAATTTCTCCATATCTATCATTTTCATGATTTACCTTCTTTCTTTTTTAATTCGGTGTCGCAAATGTATAGTAGTCAGCTGGATAGAGAACACGAAAATGGACCTTATCCTGTACACCTTGGACATTACATTCCGAAACTAGGAATGAACCGTCTAGGTTCACAGCTTCCACAATCGCAACATGACCGTATCCACCTGGTGTCCCACCAAATCCACCTAGAATTGATACAACAGCCCCTCTCGTTGGTGACGTACTGTACTTCCATCCTTTTGCGACTAGGCTTGTTACCCAATCCTGACCATTTCCAAGGTAACCATAG
The DNA here is from genome assembly GCF_028156745.1 of Streptococcus gwangjuensis. GTDB lineage: Bacteria > Bacillota > Bacilli > Lactobacillales > Streptococcaceae > Streptococcus > Streptococcus gwangjuense_A. The sequence goes on along the minus strand of NZ_JAODJG010000022.1, from coordinate 8,959 downwards.
GACCCTGATAAGTCTGTAATCGTTCCTAGTTCAACTAAACGATTATACGCATACCAAGTACATTGACCAACTGGGTAGCCGCTTCCTTGTTGTGTAGTCATAGAAGCTTGTGTAGGAGGGTGCTCCACTTTTGACTGATACTCGGCAGGGAAATTCCAGGAAGATGCTAACGCTCCACCTCCTCGAACTTGTTGAGTAAGAAAAGCGTGGATCTGCTTAGCATTATTCTGGCGCTCTAAGACCTTATCTCCAGAGTTTCCTTCCCAATTAACCAGGAAACGCTCTGTAAGCGTCTCTACATCCTCTGTACTAGTTAGAATTGAAGTTAGTCCTGTGATATAGTAAGGAGTATCCCCCTCCAACATAAAATCCAGTTGCAGTTCCAAATCATACCACTTCTTATTCTTAGATTTTGCATAGTTTAATAATAGAGTATGTCTCGTGGAGCCATCCGCTGTATCTGTCCACTGTCCCAATCCTAAACCTCGTCGAAGAATATTTGGGTATCTTCCGTTATAAATCGCTGGTCCTCCTATAGCTAACCATGACTCATCATCCCATGAAGAAGAATCAGCCCCTACTGGTGGGCTAAGATAGTCTCCTTCAGCACGTTTAGGATTGATATTACTTTCAGTTGCAAAGTTCCCAAGCATGGCTGCCAAACCATTATCTGTCAGCCCTGGTACCTTTTGCTTCAAGTAATCTTTTATCGCTCGTGATTTTTGCCCCAAATCGCCATTAAGTGTGGTAATGACTGAGGTTGTCTGATTGTACGTGACAGATTGAAAGTAAAAGCCTGGATTAACTGATGTCCACTTTTCTTTCTTATCCTTTGTCGCTTTTTCCTCCAATTTTTGATACTGAATGATCTGGTAACCATTTGCCGTTACCTTCCCAACCTCATCTCCAGCTTTGACCTGATCACCGTCAGAAACACGGATATTTCCTACCTCTTCATAAGTAAAGATGGCTTTATCTGTTTTGATGGATACAGTCATATCATCTGTCACACTGACTTGACCGTCAATAGGAGCTCTTAGAGCTTGTCCTGTTGAAGCTTTTAGTTGTGTTTTTTCATAAATTTCACTCTTAGAGGTATAACCAAATCTCTTCAGGATAACTAGAGGAGCTTGATAAGAAGGATCGTCTTCCTGGTAAAATGGATTAGCTAGTTCTTGATAAGAGGGGTATCGACCAACTTCTTTAGTCAACTCCTCTAGCTCTTTATACTCTTCTAACTCGCTATCACTCAACTTAGTCCACTTGAGATCTGACGAGGGGCCATATAAGTCAGCCATCTTCTTCAAATTGTGAGGGTCATCATTCAAATGATTCCAAAGATCATTCAAGGCATCAGAATAGTGATTAAAACCTAATGTCCCAGCCCATTCACCACCTGTTCCATCTTTCCAGGAACTCTCTGGCTTCCAATCACTACCGTAGCGAAAGTTCATGAAAAAGAGCATATCATCGATGTTCGTCCAATAGTCAACCTTATCATTTGACTTCTCTCTATCACGTTTACTGATTTGAAGCCAGGATTTGTTCAAGTCAAATTCATTTTGTTGGACTGGACCACTCCCTCCAAAAACAGACATAAATATCCCAAATACTGCAAAGATGATAAACATTAAGAAATAGGACTTGACAGCTAAAGGATTTGTTAAAATCGAACGTAGTATTTTTGACGAAAACTTTAAGACTTTTCCTGTACGTTTTGATGCCTTCCCAAACTTTGAACGTCCCAGTCGCTTTTTGGCATGTTTCATTTTTTTGCTGAGTTTTCCTTCCCAGGAGAACTCTTTTGGTGTTCGAGTATACCCTCGCCCTCTGATGAAATTATAGCTTTTATTGAGCTGTCCATAGCTGTGCTTGATTGAATACTTGGATAATTTTCCTACAGCATTTAACGCTCTTTTAGAGGTGTTTACCTGGTACTTAAATTGACGAATATTTTGCCTAGCCTGAACCCAGTCTCCAAGAATCTCATTATCTCTGACTGTCTTCTCAACGTCGTGTCTCGCTTTCATTCGGGCACTTTGTTTTGCACGTTTCTTCAGGCGGTTAGGAATATAACTATCATCTGCCTTTTTAGCTCGTTTATAGAGCGTTGTGGCAATTTGTTTTTCCAACTTTGCTCGATCACGTTGTTGCTTAAAGAAAAGACCTCTAGCTGTTGCTTGAGGTCCTTTGTGTAATTTATAATCTTTGTTCGCTAAGCGATAATTCTTCTTAGCTTCTTTAAATGCAACTCTTGAGTCTAAACGTGCTTCTTTAGGAGCTTTTTTATTATTGAGGTATGATCCTTCTTTGATTCTCCTCTTGCGCTCCTGTTTTAATTGTTTAGGATCACTTTCAAACAAAAGATATCACCTCTCTTTCTATTTTTTAACTATCTGTCGCAACCAATTGATAGAGTTTAGTATCTTTAGGAATAGGGTTTTCAAATGGAACAATTGTATCTCCAGCCACAATCAAACCCGTACCTTTTGCTTTTGGTCGCAAGACAAATCGCTCCAACGAAGGCGTAAGAGGGATTACCTGCTCCAGGGCTTCTAAGTCTGTCCGCTTCAGCTTCAGGAGGGCTAGAAACTCACAGTTTGCGACTAGCTTTCTACCTTCCTCTGTAGATAAAACAGTCTCTGGATTCTGTGTAATCCCTGTTGGAATAGCCCCGTACTTACGAATACGTGAGTATAGTTCTGTAAAGAAGGTTGCTTGCAGTTTATTTTTGAAGTATAGCTGCAACTCATCAAAGTACAACCATGTAATGGATCTACCTTGGTTATTGACTACCTGATTCCAGATGAAGTCCTGAATCACCAGGAGAGCAAATGGCTTCAATTTACCACTCAACTGCTTGAGATTGAAGATAATAAAGCGACTATTCATATTGACATTTGTAGGATGAGCAAAGATATCATTTGAACCGATAGTATAAGGTTCTGCCTTCAGCGCCAGATCCTTAGCTACGGCTTCAGGTTGACGTTCTAAAACTGCTTGCCAATCCTTAAATGTTGGTTTTTCAAATTCCTCATAGGTCTTTCTCGTTACACGGTCAATCATCGCAAATTCATCGTCTGATACCTCAGAGAATATATTCTCAAACAAGGTTGATAAGAGGTTTGATTTTTGGCCAATCGGGTCACTATCTTCTGCCTGTAATTTGTCCTTATCAGGTAGATCCAACAAATTAAAGTGATGTTGCGATCCAGGAGCGATTGTGATAATTTCTGCACCCAATTCTCGACCAATACCAGTGTACTCATCTTCAGGATCGACGATAATAATATTATCTTCAGGATAACGTAGAGTCGTAGGAATAATCTCTCCTCCTTTAGCAAGAACAGATTTTCCTGATCCTGAAGTCCCAAAGATACAACCTGAACCTGTATTCAAGTCTTTCTTACGGTCAACTGTGATAGCGTTCTTTGATAGCTGATTCTGGCCATAATAAATTGCACGTGGACTGTTAGATCGAAGATCTACGTTGGTAAATGGGACTTGTGTGGCCAAGTTACTGGTAGTCATATCTCTCATAAAACGGCGTTTTACGTTGATAAATGGAATTCCAATCGGTAGAATGGTATTCAAGGATTCTTCCTGGTACAAGTAACACTTATCCAGTTCTACCGTATTCTTACGGACAGATCGTTGAACCTGCTCTGTGTAGATATTCAACTCTTCCAGAGTGTCAGCTATGAAGAAAATCGTCATCACACCTGAAAACATTTTTTGGTCATTGTCCTGGAGTTCTTCAGTCCATTTCTCTGTTTCGCGAGATGTCTCCACAGCTTTCCCACCAACCGCCAGGTCACTTCCATAACCTTCTTTTGCGGCAGCCTTCTGACTTTTGATCATTTCCCTACGTACACTTGACTTAACTGTCTTGATTTTCTTCAGTGCATCTGCAGTATCATAGGGCTTCGCATGCAGACTGATAGCCAGTTCAATTCCTGTATCCAGGATATTCTTAATCAGTTTGTCATTCAAGAAGGTAGGATATTGTCTAACATACATCACCCTTGCGAAACAATCATCAATTTTCATATGATCTTTTTCAAACTTCAGATAGTTTGGAGCTACAAAGTCCCTGGTGGATAATCCAGAAATAGCGATGTCTTCATAGTTAAAATCAATAAAACCTTCTCGCCTCAAGAGTTTTCGGAAGATAAGAAGACGATCCAATCCCTCTAACTCCTTAAAGGAGATTCCTAAGCCACTGTATTGACTTTCAATAACGCTGGCTGTATCATCAAGGATTCTTCTAGCTTGATGATCCTGGTCTGTTTGGGTAGTAATCGTCAGATATTTTTCTACCTTGAAGGTGTTTTGTTCCTGAGAAAAACGATCATTGATCATCGCATTGTATTCTTTACGATAATCATCATATCCGTCTCCAACCAAATCATAGCGAATAGAAGATAAGCTATTGCTTTCTACCCTACGATTCAGGATCAATAGCTGCATATCATTGTCAATGTCCAGCGAATTAAAAATATCAGCGCTTGTTTCAATAATATCAATTCGCTCATCATCTGTTGCAGTAATATAGCTTGTATCACCTAGGCGATAGGTCTTTGAAAATTGATCATTTGTAATTTTCATGAGGCCATCAGGCATCAACCATTGATAATTAAGACTATTCTGTGTAGATGCCGTCATGGTACGTCTTAGACGTTTGGCCCGTTCCCGTTCCTCCTTAGAGAGTTTCGGGGTTTTCTTTCGGCCGAATAAATTCATTTCTTGTGTATTCCTTTCTGTCATAATCTGTCTGATAAGAGCGTTCCTGCTTGGTTAACATGAAACGAACATTATCTTTAATTTTCTCATCGAAATAACACCCGAAAATAACAAAAGGCGCTAATAACAAAATATCAACGCCATAAAGAATAGTATCAGGTGCCTTCAGCCAATAGAGGATGGTTGTGACAACTACTGTCAATGCGATACCAAATAGTAGCACTAACTGTCTCAGTGTCATATACCCTAAAACTGGCCTTTCGTAGCTATCTAAAGCCTTTAAAAATTCACTGCCTAAACGTGTCATTCTGTTCCTTTCTTTCCATTATCTGGGCCGTAAAAGGTATCTACAATTCCTGCAGAGCGTAAAGCAGATTCCAATGCCGATCTCGCTAGCTCAGAAGCTGCAATACCTCTTACCTTCAATTCCCATAACTCTTCCTCTTTTTCCTTAATTAAATTATCCATCCAAGCATTGTCTTGCACAAGCTCATCTCGCCGTTGCTTGAGTTCTTCTAAATTCATACTTTATCCTTTCCATCAAAAAAACAGCTCTTCTTTAGAACTGTTTCATTACCTACTATTTTTATTTATTGAGAAGTCTTTGCCAGAACGATCGTTTTTGTAAATACTCTATCTTCTCTTCTGCTACATTTTTCAGTCTACGTAAACGTTGTGATTCATTGGTTAGACGTTGATTTTTAGAGATAATTTCTCCTTTTTCCTGCTTCAATCTTTGTTTATCTGATTCTAGTTTTTGATTATCCTTTTCTAACTTCTTGTAATACTCCTCCTCTTCGTGATAGTTTCTCAAGATTGTTTCGGCTTGCTTAATTTCTTTTCTCAGCTGGTTGACTTTCTCAGTTTTTTGATTGAAGTTCTCTTCCAACTTCTCAATTTTTGCCTGCAATTCCTGACACTGTTCTTCATACGTTTTCAATGTGTGGTACTTCCTTTCATTGTCATCTAAAAAGACAAATGCTTCTATGTGGTATTTATCAAAATTCCCATACAGTTTATAGTTTGTTTCCTGATAAACTTTCCTCACTCTATCAGCAACACTTTTAACCTGTTCAGATGAAGTAAATTCTTCAGGTACATAAATCTTAGTAGACTTAGGGAAATGAGCCTTGGCTTCAAACAAGGGAATACCTTCTTTAGCTAATTTTATCCGTTTAACAGGTTCTGGTCTTCTCGTTTTATAAAATTCGATACCTAGTTGACCATTTAAACGGTAGTATTCAGAATAAGGATAAGTCTCATCGATATCAATCAAGAGCTTTAGAATAACAAAGTCTTCATCTTCAAATACAATCCGTTGCATCGGAGAAATAGCTTTAGGAAAAATATAAGCCGTATGATTGTCATATTCAATCTGAAATTTCTCAATAGTCTTGAAAGCCTCGATAAAAGCATTCAGCTCAGAGGAATACTCAAAGCTACTTTCTAACCCCTTTAACGGGCTCTCTTCACCTGGATAGTAACTAAAGTATGGTTGACCTACATAGCGACCATCTTTTTTCTGGCTACTTCTTGGATTAACCTTGAGACCCGTTTCCAAATCAAAAAGAGTCGCCTGTTCTTTCGGCGTCGTAATAATTTGTGCTCGCCCCTTTAGAGCGAGTGCTTGAAAAGCATTCACAATCTCTTCTTCTCTGGATTCTTTCCGCCATACTGCATAAAACTTCGAAACAGCCATACCATCTCTCCTTCAGCATTCTCTCCTTATTATACCATAATCTAGTTCACCTGCATGATATTCTTGGCCATGCGCTGGCTGCCAAATAGCATCATGATATAAATAATTCCTTTAGCTATGGAAACTAAGGCACTTGTCCAGGCTCCAGTTTTATCAACTGTCAAAAGATCGTTAGTTACAATAGCTGGATAAAGCATGATCACAACCACTAAAATCAATCCCTGAAGGACAGCAGCAGCATAGAGCTTAAAGAAGCCAAGGCAGATCGGACGTAAGCTATCTACCATATAACAAGCGACAATAATTTTAGCGATTCCCTTATACGTATAAAGCGTAAAGGAACGCAACAAGATCAACAACTTAGTCGAGATTTGCCCGATAAAGTCAACGACATTATAAACAAACTGTAGCATTGACTTAGCCATCCAGTTTAAATTTGTCCAACTAAACTCAGCATCATTTTTTATCTCTTTAATTCCCAAACTAGCAATAGATTTGATAATGACATTAAACAACCAAGTTAAGGCATCAAAAATCGCATCCACATAGAGGATTAAAAAGAGTGCGATGGCATACTTGAGGATTTCTTCAATCCAAAGCTGAAAAGATAACTCCCCACCATTGCTTTTAAGATGCTGGTGCCAGTTCATGAGGTTGATCCCCATAAAAAGGAGAAGAAGCAAAATGGCTACCTTCTCCATCGAACCCGAAACAGTCTCCATCAGCTGATAAGCTGTCGCATTATAGTCTTTTAGACTCATGGTTAGTTGATCAAGTGTGGATTGGTTCATACAACCACCTCCTTTTTCTTCCTCATACTAGCCAAGAGATTGAAGACCTGTTGCCAAGGCTGTAAAAAGGGCTTTCAGAACGGCACCAAGAAGAGCACCTAAAATCAAACTTTGAATTCCTTTATCTTTCTTATCATCCAATTCACGTTTGATTCCGACGGCTAAATCCCAGGCTCCCCAAGCGGCCCATCCAATACCGATAATCCCACCGATATTTCCAATTTTGTTAATAAAATCTACAACTGCATCCATTATTTTTTTCTCACTTTCTTTTATAAAAAAGGTACTAAGAAAGATTCCTAGTACCTACTTTGTTTATTTAATACTATATTTCATCCTCTGGACGAAAGGTTAGAGAGAGGGCTGTAATTACAGCTAAGACAACGATAATAGTCGTTTCCCACCAGTAATAGATTGGAACACCGTGAGGGAAAACAAAATCTGTCATCAGATTATTAAACCATTCTGGAGCAGGAATGTTCTGCTTAGTTAGGAAAACATATCCCTGTAATCCAAAACCTATTACGAAGAAAGATACAATCTTAAACACAAACCAACCAATTGCTGTTGCAATCAAGCTCTTAATCAGATTAAAGATAAAGAGAAGAAACATGAGTGGAGTCGCAACCATCAAAACGGCAGCTCTCGCAATCACACTCGGTAGGTTCTTTATTCCTAACCAGGTGGCTTTCCCTAGCCAACGCAGGCCTTTTTTCCACTTCTTCTCTTCTTCAGGTTTGGTTACTTCTGATTTTGTTTTAGTTGGGGTATAGTATCTGTATCCACTTCTAGTCACATGTGCATCCATTTTCGTGTCCTTTCTCATCTCTCTTCCCCCTCTTTTTTATGGCTTCATTATACCATAGATGAGGGGGAATTTCTAGATGTTCTATTTTTTATACTTACGAAGACCTGCAAGACTCAATAATCCCAAAATCATTCCCACAACTGGAAGCATGCTTGCTGCTGTTCCTGTATTTGGAAGTGATGCTTGTGGCTTGTGTGGTTCTTTAGGCTCTGGTTTTGGAGGTTCTGGCGTTGTGGTTGTCACTTTAGCCGTCATCTCTTGTAAATTGACTGTATTGATAAAGGTATTTTCAACCTTCCCAGCTGCAATACGTTCGACTTCAATATAAAAATCAGCGTCAAACGTACCTTTCACTCCTAGAGAGTTCAAGAAATCTTTGTCAATAGTGTAAGCCCACTTACCTTCTTTCTCATTCCATGTTACTTTAACAATCTTCTTGATAAAGTTAGAGTTTGTACTTTGGTCAAACTCAAATTGGAAGGCATACGCAGAGCCTTTAGCAATCTTGTCTCCTGCCTTAACCACTTTTCCGTTAGACAAGACTACATCATAAGGCAATGTAAGCTCTTTTTCGGCAACATATTCTGTACCTCGAATGATACCCTTCCAGTTGCCAGTATAGCGATCATGCTTCACATCTAGCTTATCAATACCATCATACTGATAAAGTGTATCATGTTTAGCAGGAACAGTTACACCATCAAGGAAATAGCGTAAATATTCACCAATTTTAATTTCTTGACCATCACGAATCTTCTTATCATCTTTCTGATCCACAGCGTGTTTTTCAGGTTTCAAGTCAGGAACTTGCAAAGTTACCAAATTAGAGACAAAGGCATTTCCAAAGTCAATTTGATGGAAATCATTTTTCACAATTTTGCCTTTTTCTACAAGCAAACGTGCAGGAAGCTCAATCGT
>NZ_JAODJG010000020.1:0-42430 GCF_028156745.1 Streptococcus gwangjuensis | reverse complement strand
AGACCCACACCTGTTGATTTGACAAGAGTTTCAGCTACTTTCGAAGAAGCATTACTTTCTGTAAAAATCGTTTTAACCTTATAGGTTTTAACAAATTCCTGAATTTCTGTTAATTGTCTTGGACTTGGTTCTTGTTCTGGAGAGATACCTGCGATTCCAAGCTGATTGAGTCCAAATCGCTTAGCTAGATAAGAAAAGGCTGTATGTTGGGTTACAAATGTTTTCTGACTCGCTTTTTCAAATTTAGGTTGGAATTTCTTAGTCAATTCTTGAGCTTTTTTGATAAAGGCTTGCGCATTTTTCTGATAAGTTTCTTTGTGCTCACTATCAACCTCTGAAAGTTTATCAGCGATAATTTGCGCTTCTTCGCCAGCTTTTTCAGGATCTAGCCAAGTATGAGGGTCATAAAGCGTTTTTTCATCAACTCCATCACCGGCTTCCACATCTTCTAGACCAGGGACACGATCCAACGTCATTCCTTCTGAAGCCTCTAAAACCTTAACTTTGGATTTTTTGAGATTTGGATCCAGACTTCCTGCCCAAGATTCAAGTGTATGAGAATGGTAGACAAATACATCTGCATCATAGATGGCTGCGATATCATTTGCTGAAGGTTCAAAAGAATGAATTCCGCTACTTGACTGAATCATTCGAACATCATTCAAGTCACCAGATACTTCCTTGACCATGGCATAGATAGGATAAAAACTGGTCACGATTTTCATCCCTTTACCTGACTGGCTTTCCTTTTGGCCACAAGCAGCTAAACACAAAAGAAAGACACTTAACAACACTAAAAACAAATTTTGTTTCTTCATAAAAACTCCTTAACTAGTTATTTAACTAGTTAATATTCTACTCCAATTTTTTTTATTGTCAAGCATTTTATGAACTAGTTAATAGATTTTCTGATTTTAAACTATAAAAAGTCCTTGCAACTTAGTTGCAAGGACTTTTCGATTAATCAAAGTTAACGTATTCTTTTTGAAGTTCAAGAACTTCTTCCATTGTTGAACACTCTGTAAGGGCACGGTTAGCGTACTCTTCCATCTTAGCAGTGTCCAATTTCTTCATCAAGCTACGTGTACGAAGTACTGAAGTTGCTGACATAGAGAACTCATCTAAGCCCATTCCGACAAGAAGTGGAACAGCTTTTTGGTCACCAGCCATTTCACCACACATACCTGCCCATTTACCTTCAGCGTGAGCTGCCTTGATAACGTTGTTGATCAAGCGAAGGATTGATGGGTTATATGGTTGGTAAAGGTATGAAACTTGCTCGTTCATACGGTCTGCTGCCATTGTGTATTGGATCAAGTCGTTTGTACCAATTGAGAAGAAGTCAACTTCTTTAGCAAATTGGTCTGCAAGCATAGCTGCTGCAGGGATTTCAATCATGATACCAACTTGGATATCATCCGAAACTGCAACTCCTTCAGCAAGAAGGTTTGCTTTTTCTTCATCAAAGACTGCTTTAGCTGCACGGAATTCTTTCAAAAGGGCAACCATTGGGAACATGATACGCAATTGACCATGAACAGAAGCACGAAGAAGGGCACGGATTTGTGTACGGAACATTGCATCTCCAGTTTCAGAAATAGAGATACGAAGAGCACGGAATCCAAGGAATGGATTCATTTCGTGTGGCATATCGAAGTAAGGAAGTTCCTTATCTCCACCAATATCCATTGTACGAACAACCACTGGTTTACCATTCATTCCCTCAAGAACAGCCTTGTATGCTTCATACTGCTCATCTTCAGTTGGGAAATCTTGAGAATCCATGTACAAGAACTCTGTACGGTAAAGTCCAACAGCTTCTGCACCGTTGTTGTTAACACCTTCAACGTCTTTTGGAGTACCGATGTTAGCAGCCAACTCGAAGTGTTTACCGTCAGCAGTCACTGTTTGAGCATCTTTCAAAAGTGCCCATTCAGCTTTTTGTTTAGCATAAGCTTCACCAGCTGCTTTAAATTCAGCCGCTTGTTCATCTGTTGGGTTGATAATCACTTCACCAGTAATTCCGTTAACGGCAAGGATATCACCGTCTTTCACTACTTCAGTGATATTATTTGTTCCCAATACAGCTGCAATTTCAAGTGTACGTGCCATGATAGCTGAGTGGCTTGTACGTCCACCGATATTTGTTACAAAAGCTTTTACAAAGTTTTTGTCCAATTGAGCTGTATCAGATGGTGTCAAGTCATGCGCAATGACGATTACTTCTTCATTGATAGAAGCTGGGTTTGGCAATTTCTTACCAAGAAGGTTTGCCAATACACGTTTTGTCACGTCGCGGATATCCGCTGCACGTTCTTGCATATATGGGTTGTCTTCCATGCCTTCAAAGATAGTGATGAACATGTCAGTCACTTCTTTAAGACCTGCTTCAGCATTGACTTTCTTAGCACGGATTGTTTCTTTAATCTGACCAATCAATTCTGGGTCAGCAAGAACCATCAAATGAGCGTCAAAAACTTGAGCCGCTTCTTCACCAAGCGTACCTACAGCTTTCTCACGGATAAGAGAAAGCTCGTTTTGAGAAGCTTCAAGAGCTACATCCAAACGAGCCTCTTCTGCGTTTGTATCTTCGACTGGAACAGTCTCGAATGACAAATCCGGTTGAACGAGTAGATATGCTTTTGCAACTGCAACACCGTCAGATGCTGCGATTCCTTTAAGCATTTCTGTCATTTTCCTTATGCCAATCCTTCTTTTTCCATTGTTTCTGAGATTGCAGCGATAGCGTCATCTGCATCTGCACCTTCAGCTGAGATAGTCACGTCAGCACCTTGGCCAACACCAAGACTCATAACACCCATGATTGATTTAAGGTTAACTGATTTACCTTTGTACTCAAGAGTAATATCTGAAGCAAATTTGCTAGCAGTTTGTACCAACAATGTTGCTGGACGTGCGTGAATACCTGTTTCTGCCACTACGTGGAAATCTTTAGAAGCCATAGTTTGACTCTCCTTTTGTTCTTTCTTTTTTGAGTTATATGTGATAACCCTTACAATTTGGTATTATATCATCTTCTCGGATTTTTTTCAAGCATTTTATGGGATTTATTCGATTTCCTTTCAGATAACTTGCTGAAAATCTTCTATATTTATTGACAAAACACAGGATATAGTTTTCCAAAAAACTACTTGTAGGATTATCATCACTATTTCACAAAGCAAACACTACATATTGTGTTTTGTGAGCTCGAGCAGAAAAATAGACCACTATATTTAGTTTCAAATCATTGACAAAAATTTATTTTCTGATATACTAGGAAAGTAATCTATTTTGAAAGAGGAGTTACACAATGGTAACCGTTTATTCTAAAAACAACTGTGTCCAATGTAAAATGACCAAACGTTTCTTGGACAATAATAATGTCGCTTATCGCGAAATCAATCTCGATGAGCAACCTGAGTACATCGATCAAGTTAAAGAGCTCGGTTTCAGCGCAGCTCCTGTTATCCAAACACCAACTGAAGTCTTTTCAGGTTTCCAACCAGGAAAATTGAAACAATTAGCATAATCTTAGTACATCATCCAGAAGAAACTGCTTCTAGGGCTAACTTAGAAGCCTTTCTTTTGTAATTAGATAAGGGAAATTTTATGGGATTAAAACATCTTGAGGACGTGACTTACTTCCGTCTCAATAACGAAATCAACCGTCCTGTCAATGGACAAATCATGCTTCATAAAGATAAGGAAGCCTTGGATGCCTTCTTTAAAGAAAATGTAGTTCCAAACACTATGATTTTTGATTCAATCAAAGATAAAATCAACTACCTCATTGAACACAACTATATCGAAACAGCCTTTATCAAGAAATACCGTCCAGAATTCTTGGAAGAATTGTCTCAATTTATTAAAGAACAAAACTTCCAATTCAAGTCTTTCATGGCTGCCTATAAGTTTTACAATCAATATGCCTTGAAGACAAACGACGGTGAATATTATCTTGAAAGCATGGAAGACCGTGTCTTCTTTAACGCCCTTTATTTCGCTGATGGCAATGAAGCTGTTGCAATCGATATTGCCAATGAAATCATCCACCAACGCTACCAACCTGCTACTCCTTCCTTCTTGAATGCTGGACGTGCTCGTCGTGGAGAATTGGTATCATGTTTCCTGATCCAAGTAACTGATGATATGAACTCTATCGGACGTTCTATCAACTCAGCTCTTCAACTTTCACGTATCGGTGGCGGTGTGGGAATTTCCCTCAGCAACCTTCGTGAAGCTGGAGCTCCTATCAAAGGCTATGAAGGAGCCGCTTCTGGTGTCGTTCCAGTTATGAAACTTTTCGAAGATAGCTTCTCTTACTCAAACCAATTGGGTCAACGTCAAGGTGCTGGTGTTGTCTACCTAAACGTCTTCCACCCAGATATTATCGCCTTCCTTTCAACTAAGAAAGAAAACGCCGATGAAAAAGTTCGTGTCAAGACCCTTTCGCTTGGTGTCGTGGTACCAGATAAATTCTACGAATTGGCGCGTAAAAATGAAGAAATGTACCTCTTCAGCCCATACTCTGTAGAGCTTGAATACGGTGTGCCATTTAACTACATCGACATCACTGAAAAATACGATGAGCTAGTCGCAAATCCAAATATCCGTAAGACAAAAATCAAGGCGCGTGATTTGGAAACTGAAATCTCTAAATTGCAACAAGAATCTGGCTACCCTTATGTAGTCAACATTGATACGGCTAACCGTGCAAATCCAGTTGATGGTAAGATTATTATGAGTAACTTGTGTTCTGAGATTCTTCAAGTTCAAGAACCAAGCTTGATCAACGATGCTCAAGAATTCCTTCAAATGGGGACGGACGTTTCATGTAACCTTGGTTCAACCAACGTGGTTAACATGATGACTTCCCCTGACTTTGGTCGTTCTATCCGTGCTATGGTTCGTGCCCTTACTTTCGTTACAGATAGTTCACACATCGTAGCTGTGCCTACTATCGACTATGGAAATAGCCAAGCTCATACCTTTGGTCTTGGTGCTATGGGACTTCACAGCTACCTTGCCCAACAATTGATTGAATATGGATCGCCTGAGTCTGTTGAATTTACAAGCATCTACTTCATGCTCATGAACTACTGGACCTTGGTTGAGTCAAACAATATAGCGCGTGAACGTGGTATTACCTTCCATAACTTTGAAAAATCAGACTATGCTAACGGAAGCTACTTTGACAAGTATCTGACTGGCGAGTTTGTTCCAAAATCAGACCGTGTTAAAGAACTCTTCAAAGATGTCTTTATTCCGAGTGCTGCTGACTGGGCTGAACTTCGTGACAAGGTTCAAGCAGATGGTCTTTACCACCAAAATCGTCTTGCTGTAGCACCGAATGGTTCTATCAGCTATATCAACGATGTTTCTGCTTCTATCCACCCGATTACGCAACGTATCGAAGAACGTCAAGAAAAGAAAATCGGTAAAATCTACTATCCTGCTGCTGGCTTGTCAACAGAAACCATTCCTTACTACACTTCTGCTTATGACATGGATATGCGTAAGGTGATTGATGTTTACGCGGCTGCAACTGAACACGTAGACCAAGGACTTTCACTCACCCTCTTCATGCGTAGTGACATTCCAAAAGGTCTTTACGAATGGAAGAAAGAGAACAAACAAACGACACGTGACTTGTCTATCCTTCGTAACTATGCCTTTAACAAGGGTATCAAGTCTATCTACTACGTCCGTACCTTTACAGATGATGGTGGAGAAGTCGGTGCTAACCAATGTGAAAGCTGTGTGATTTAATGGAAATAAAGAAAAAAATAATTCAATATTTTCTATTTTATGCATTAGCAATTCTTGGTTATTTATTTGGTTTTTTATCAATATTAAATCTGAATTTTGATTCCAATTCCACTATATTCATAGCTTTCGCATCATTCGTTCTCCTTCTCACTAATACTGATATATATAAATTGATTTTAAACTATAAAAAAGTTGAAATTTTTGATGAACTTAATATCAAAAAGTACATCAATACTTTAAAATGGGTCTATTTGTACTCTACTTTTTATGGTTCGATTATCAAATCTGTAAACGAAATAAATCTTTTTTATACGAATCTAAGTTTCGAAAATATTATTACAAATCTAGAATTATTTTCCCTAACTGTTATGCTGCCATTCGTAATGCTACTTTTAATAATAGGTATTATTAAAAGAATAAATTACTTAATAATGTCAAAGGAGCATAAAATCCGAATGTTTATAAAAACATTACTACTAGGTACTCGCATTGAATTACGTAATATTGTTGTAAGAGAAGATTATGGTTATATACTAAAAAATGCTGAGCAAGACTTAAGGAAAAAGCTAAACATAGATTCAATCCATCTAGCACCTGTTTCCAATCAGGATATTAGTATTTATTCAATTAACACAGATTCATATATCTTGACTGTTCAAACAAAATATATAGATACTATAGAGGAAGAGTCGCTAACTATTGAATCCCTTTTATTAAAAATTCAAATAGATTTTGAAAATAATAGGATAAATCATGTTAAATTTTTTAACTAATAAATGACCATCATTCTTTACTATCAATTTAAGAAAGAGATTTCAAATGGAAACTTACTACAAAGCCATTAACTGGAATGCCATCGAAGATGTCATCGACAAATCAACTTGGGAAAAACTGACGGAGCAATTCTGGCTTGATACACGTATTCCCTTGTCAAATGACTTGGATGACTGGAGAAAGCTATCAAGTGTAGAAAAAGACTTGGTTGGCAAAGTCTTTGGTGGTTTAACCCTTCTAGACACTATGCAATCCGAAACTGGGGTTCAAGCCCTTCGCGCAGACATCCGTACACCACATGAGGAAGCTGTTTTCAATAACATCCAATTTATGGAATCTGTCCACGCTAAATCTTACTCATCAATCTTTTCTACCTTGAATACTAAGGCTGAGATTGAAGAAATTTTCGAATGGACCAATACCAATCCTTATCTGCAAAAGAAGGCTGAGATTGTCAACGAAATCTACCTAAACGGTAGCGCACTTGAAAAGAAAGTTGCCAGCGTCTTCCTTGAAACCTTCCTCTTCTACTCAGGTTTCTTCACTCCCCTCTACTATCTTGGTAACAACAAACTAGCCAATGTTGCGGAAATCATTAAATTAATTATTCGTGATGAATCTGTTCACGGAACCTACATTGGTTACAAATTCCAACTTGGTTTCAATGAATTGCCTGAAGAAGAGCAAGAAAAACTCAAAGAATGGATGTACGACCTGCTCTACACTCTCTACGAGAACGAAGAAGGTTATACAGAAAGCCTCTATGACGGTGTTGGTTGGACGGAAGAAGTCAAGACCTTCCTTCGCTACAATGCTAACAAGGCACTCATGAACTTGGGACAAGATCCACTCTTCCCAGACTCAGCAGATGATGTCAACCCAATCGTTATGAACGGTATTTCAACAGGAACATCCAACCACGACTTCTTCTCTCAAGTCGGAAATGGTTACCTCCTTGGTGAAGTTGAAGCCATGCAAGACGATGACTACAATTACGGTTTGGACTAATTCACTTATCCCAGAACTGATAACAAATATCATGGTTTGTTTAAAACAACCATGATATTTTTGTTTTTGTTTTCTTTTGTTTTTTAAATTGATTGATTGAATACTTTATGATAAAATAGTAATAGAAATAGAGGTGATAACGATGCTAAAGCAGGAAAAACTAGATAATATTCTAGAAACGGTAAATACAAAAGGAACTATTACTGTAAAAGAAATCATGACTCGCTTGGATGTATCAGATATGACTGCTAGACGCTACTTGCAAGAGTTAGCTGACAAGGATTTACTTGTTCGTGTGCACGGGGGAGCTGAGAAAATTCGCACAGGTTCTATTTTAAACAATGAACGTTCTAATATTGAAAAACAAAGCTTACAGATTGCAGAAAAACAAGAAATCAGCCGTTTTGCAGGCCATTTAATTGATGAGGGTGAAACTATTTTTATCGGCCCTGGTACGACCTTAGAATCTTTTGCCCGTGAACTACCAATTGATAATATTCGTGTTGTAACAAACAGTTTACCAGTCTTTCTCATCCTAAACGAACGAAAACTAACAGATTTGATTTTAATTGGTGGAAACTATCGCTCTATCACTGGAGCCTTTGTCGGAACACTAACCTTGCAAAACTTGGCCAATTTACAATTTTCTAAAGCCTTCGTTAGCTGTAATGGTATTAAGGACAATTCGATTGCGACCTTTAGTGAAGAGGAAGGTGAATCTCAACGCATCGCCCTCAATAATTCCAATAAGAAATACTTACTAGCTGACAATAGTAAGTTCAACAAATTTGATTTCTATACCTTCTACAATATCTCTGATATTGATACCATCGTTTCAGATTCTAAACTGAGCAAAGAAACCTTTGAACAACTTTCAAAACAAACAAAAATTATTCTTTCTAAAGCATAAAACTGAGGATTGATAAAATATAAAATGCGTCATATCAAGAAAATAAAAATCTTGATATGACGCATTTTTTGATGAAGATTTTTACAAAGAGTTTCCTAGATTCTTTATGATTGTTGAAACGGCATAAAATCTGAATCAAAGGAGATATTATCCCGTTCTTCAGGACTGATAAAGTTTAAAAAGATATTTTTAAATTCTTCCAGCTCATAGTCTGAATGGCAAATCCATTCTTTACCGGTAGAGACATACCATTTCCCAAGTTTTTTCAGCTCCTCATTCGTCAAACAAGGTATTTGAGAACATTTATCAAAATTGATGATATAAACTTTTTCATAAATAGATTGGATAAAATCTTTAAACATCTTTTGCCTCACTAGAATTCTATGTCTAATTACTAATTCTACTAGTCTATAATCTGACTTTCTGCTACTTTCTTGTACCAATGAGCTGATTTCTTAGGATAACGTTCTTGAGTTTCAAAGTCTACATAGAAGAGACCGTAGCGTTTTTCATAACCATTTGACCATGAGAAGACATCCATTAATGACCAAATGAAGTAACCTTTTACATTAGCACCATCAGCAATCGCATCAGATAAGACCTCTAAGTGTTGTTTGACATAATCAATACGGCCATCATCATAAACAGTATTGTCTACAAACTCATCTTTATATCCAAGTCCATTTTCAGTGATGTAAATCTTCTTATAGTTCGGATAATCTTTCTTCACGCGCATGATTTGGTCATACAAACCTTGAGGGTATATAATCCAATCCCAATCCGTACGTGGTACATAGTCAGGAGCTACACGACGACCAACACCTTTGATTTGGTATTTAGAGCTTCCTTTTTCACCCTTACCATTATGGATGATTTCAGTTTCTCCATCAAAGGCTTCCATCCAGTCACTCATATAGTAATTAATTCCAAGGAAGTCATTCAAGTCTTTTGCGGCTTCTAATACTTCGAAATCTTCTTCACGAAGATCCAAACTACCACCATTGGCAGCCAAGATAGCCTCTACCCCTGCCAGAGTCTTTTCAGAGTAGTGACCCAGATAAGTTGCATCCAAGATAAATTTGTTATGGATAATGTCCTCCAACTCTGCCGCAATAACATCTGCAGGATTTTCAGGATCAAGTGGGTACTTGGTTGGGAGAGCGTGCACGACACCAATTTCCCCTTTATAGCCTTTATCTTTATATAGCTTGACTGCACGCGCATGAGAAACCATCATATTGTGGTGCGATTGGAAAACTTTGGCCAGGTCGTACTGAATACCTGGAGGGAATTTCCCAACCAAGTATTGACCATCACCAATTGGCCCAATTTCATTAAAGGTTGTCCAATAGTTTACTTCTGGGAATTCTTCAAAACAGAAGGCAGCGTAGTCTACAAAGTGTTCGATATTTTCACGGTTTAAGAAGTCGCCATTTGAATGTAGAGCTTCTGGCGTATCAAAGTGATGAAGAGTTACAAAGGGCTCAACATGACGTTTGTGGCACTCTGCAAATAAATTATGATAAAACTCGACACCTTTCTGATTTACTTGACCGTAACCGGTTGGGAAAATACGTGACCAAGCAATGGAAATTCGAATACCATTGACACCATACTCTTCTGCTAGCTTGAGGTCAACTGGATATCGATTGTAAAAATCACTGGCTGGTTCTGCAGTGTACCAGTAATTAGCTTCAAGATATTTATCCCACGCTACTGGTCCTTTACCATCAGTATGTGTAGCACCTTCTGCTTGATAGGCAGCTGTTGCGCCACCAAAAATAAAGTCTTTTGGTAATGTTTTTGTCATTTTTTCACCTATTTCTTGATTTAAATAAAGTAAAAATGAGAGGAGAGGAGTCAGTGAGCCATCCTTCTCCATCTCACTTCTTGTACCGAGTCACCAAATTGTGACATGAGGAGGTAAAAACGATATCTTTTTACCAACGAATTAACAAGGCAATTAGGAAATTCGCCATAGCGATTTCCGTAACGATAGGAGACTGTTTTATAATCCCTATCGTTAATCGAATTGAGCTTGTACAAATGCAAGAGCACCTTTTCCATCACGAGTTAATTTGATGTATTGAGCTCCCTCTGTTTTCGCAAGTTTAATATCGAGTTTATCTGTTTCTGCTTTCATGTCTTCAAAGTTTGAAGCAACTTGAGGGGCTAGGATAACCAAATCAAACTCTGGTAACATTTCACGGTGAGCACCATAACCACCTGCTGCTGCTTTCACAGGAACGTTGTACTCTGCTGCTGCCTTATTCAAAGCATTTGCAAGGAGTCCACTTGTCCCTCCACCTGCACAGAGAACGAGGACATTTGTTTCTTCAGTGATGGTATTTTGTGCTGTTTCTACACCAGCTTTTTCAAGAATAGCATCTGCTTTTGCAGTGTTGAAGTTCGCAGCAACTTTTTCTTTCAATTCATCATTAGACTTACCTGAACGTTCTTCTTCAAGAATTTGTTCATCATAGACTTTAAGGAATGGATAGTAAATGACTACATCAACCACGATTAGAAGGGCAGCAAGAATGAATGATAGAACTTGGAAGTTAGTACCAAGAACTAGACCTAGTGGAGCTGGGGTTGTCCATGGTAGATTAGCAGTAAATGAATTCATTCCAAGAGTTTCAATGAAGAATTTAAAGATCCAAACGTTTGCGATAGGAGCAAAAATAAATGGAATGAAGAAGATTGGATTCAATACAAGCGGTGCACCAAACAAGATTGGTTCATTTACACCAAAGAATGTTGGAACTACTGAAGCACGACCGATGGCACGGTTACGTTTTGATTTTGTTAACCACATGAACATGAATGGAACAACCAGTGTCGCACCAGTACCACCCATGGTAACGATAAACATTTGTGTACCAGAAGTAAGAATCTTGTCAGCGTGCATACCTTGTTGGAGAAGGTTCAAGTTGACTTCGGCATTTGCATAGGTAATAGCTGCGATAGCAGGTTCAACAATAGATGGACCATGGATACCAACAAACCAGAAGAAGGCAAAGGCACCAAAGATAATGGTAATACCAAGATAGCCATCAGCTGCAGAGAATAATGGTGCAAAGAATTTACCGATTGATTCAGCTACGCTTGCACCAACAAAGTGACGAGCTAGTAAATCAAGAGCATAAAGTGAAACAACTGATAGAGTGAATGGAATCACATCTTTAAAGACTTGTGAGATATTTGGTGGAACTTCGTCAGGCATACGAATAGTGACGTTGTTCTTAACACAAACCTTATAGATTGCTACAGTAACAAAGGCAGCAAGGAAGGCTGAAAGCAAACCTTTTGTCCCCAAGAATCCAGTAGCAAGACCATTTTCGATAGGATCAGCTGCCAACATCAACAAACCAACAATCGCTGCTAACAGTGTTGACATATAGTTGATTTGATTGGTTTTCTCCATGCTTCGATTGACTGAGTCGGTCAATGACTTAGCTGTTGTACCAGCTACCAAGAGAGCCAGAATACCCATAGAATAGCTATAAGGTTTCATCAGAAATGCTACAACTTCATCAGACCATTTAAAGCCCCATGAGTTTGGTACAAAGGCGATTAAGATAAAGATACTTGAGAAGAGAATAACAGGCATACCTGCAATGAAACCATCACGAATAGCACGAAGATAGATATTACGAGATAGTTTCTCAAAGAAAGGTTTTCCTTTCTCAATAAATGCAATTAGTTTATTCATTATTTAACTCCTCTCTTGTACAGTTCAATTAAATGATGCATCAAATCTTTTAACAAAATAGTTGTCATCAAGTGGTCTTGGCCATGCATCATGGTTACACTATAAGCTAAGTCCTCACCTGAAGCTTCCTTGGTCAATAGACTTGTTTGAGCGTGGTGAGCTTCAGCAATGCAAGAACCAGCTTCCTCAACTAATCTGTCCGCTTTCGCAAAATCACCAGCTTCAGCAGCCTTTAAAGCTTCCAATAGTTTTGAACGAGCATCGCCAGCATAGGCTACGATTTCAAAACCTAACAATGTTACTTCTTCTCTATTCATGATAGAATTCTCCTTATATAGTTTTAAATAAATTTTTATGACAATAAACGTTGGATATGTAGAACTAGATAAACTCGTTCACTTTTATACAAATCAAGACCCGTATGTTGCGTAATCACATCATAGATCTTGGAACCAATCTCGAAGGCTTTTGGATAGGATTGTTTAATATGATCTTCCATATCCAGAAGTGATTGGTTATCATCTCTAGATCTGTCTAAATAATCCAAGAAATAATTCAGATGAATCATAAAACGATCATAGAAATGGTTATTCTCTTTGGTTCGTTGAATTGCATAGTCCGTTAAAACTTCTTCAACATTCCTGAGAATTTCTTTCCTCTTATCAATCGACTCCACAAGTTCCACTTCATTTTCACCTTCGGCATTAATGAAATGATAAGCAATCCGAATAATTTCGTCCTCAGGAAAATGATCTGCTAGCTTCTGACAGTAAATTTCAAAAGCTTCATTTGCGATTTGAAAAGCGACAGGATACTTGGCAGAAATATCTGGCAAATTACTATCCTTGTACCTTCCTTGTGCTAGAGCTTGGTAAGAACAGTAAATATGATCTGTCAAGGTTACGTAGAGATACTCTTGAATCGGATAATGATATTTCTTTGATAGTTTATCAATGATTTCATAAGTCACTGTGATAAAATCAAGCGGAACATCTTTGAGAAGAGCCATAAAGTTTTCTCTGGACTCTTCGGTCTTCATCCGAAAGATTTTCTCAACCTGCTGTTCAGCAATCAAATCCCCCTTCTTCTTTCCAAATGCAATCCCCTTACCAATCACAATCACTTCTTCTCCTTTATCGTTTCTGACAAGCGAGACATTGTGATTCATTGGATTTAGAATTCGATACATGTCAACCTCCTTTTATATCTTAAAGGTATATTAGTACAAAAAATGACCACAAATGAACTAGAAAATCAGCCGATTTCTAATTCACCTGTGATCATGCCTAATATTACTTAGTAACACTCACCTTGTATTAACTTGTGATTTAAGTATATCACAAGAAAGTTTTTTTGTAAACCTTTACATACAACTTTTTTTAAAATATTTTTGATTAGCGTATCTAAACCATTGGGAGTTTCTTACACGCGTTCAGTCCATGAAGTAGCAGTTTTTTGAAGAACCTTATTCAATTCATCAATGTTTTCAAATCCTGTTGTACGTAGCCATTCACGTGCTGCTGCTTCACCATCTTTGATGTAAGCTTCAACTGAACCAGCCCAAGTAGCGCGTCCACAAAGAACTCCGTTAAAGTTTGCTCCTGATTCATGGGCAAATACAAGAGTATCTTGGAAGAGTTTAGCTGATACACCAGCACTCAAGTAGATGTATGGCAAGTTAGTTGCTTCATCTTGGGCTTTAAAGAATGCTGCTGCCTCTTCACGAGTATGGACAATTTCACCATCTCCAAATCCTTCAACATATTTCACATTTACAGGAACTTCCACTTTCAAGACATCAATGTTGAAGCGTGGGTCTGAGAAGACTTTCATAGCACCAATAACTTTGTGTGGTTTTACTTTCGCGTATTCTGCAGAACCTGCATCAGCAATCTTTTCATCGTAAGCTAAAATTTCAAGGAAGAATGGAATATCTTCAGCCACACACTCTGAACCAATACGTTCGATGTATGCTTGTTTTTCTTGGTTAAGTTCATCTGAACTATCTACATCATAGTAAAGCAAGAACTTGACTGCATCAGCACCTTGTTCTTTAATACGTTTTGCAGACCAAACATCCAAGCAGTCTGGCAAGCGTTTTGTACTTGTTGTGTCATAACCTGTTTTTTCATAAGCAAGGAGAAGACCAGCTTTTTCATCAAGAGCTTTAGTCGCTGGAAGTCCATACTCAGGATCAAGAAGCATTGATGAAGCGTATTTAGTCAATTCATCTGCTACCAAGACTTTCAGTTCTTCCATTTGAGCTACAGTTGGTTCTTCTGTTTGGTGTTGAGCCATGAGGCGTTTCAAAGCACCACGTTGGTCAAATGCAAGAGCTGAGATGATTCCATTTTCATCAGAAAGTTTTTCTAAGCGTGCACGTTTTTGTTCTGTTAAAGCCATTTTATACCTCTTTTACTATTAATTGATCATATAGAGCTTGATAATTGGCCATGTTGATATGACCAGTCATTTTTTCTTGAGCATTGAGCATACCAAGGACGTTTGCCTTGATGAGTAATTCTGCATCCGATTCTTTATGAAGAAGGCCTGAAGAAATTCCTGCCACAGTAGAGTCTCCAGAGCCAACAGGGTTGACTACCTGAATTCTAGGAATATCTACCTTGTAGAAAGTGTCACCATGTTTGGCAAAAGCACCGTTGGCACCAAGTGAAACGATAATCCATTCAATCCCTGCAAACAAAGATTTTTGAAGAACTTCTTTTAATTCATCCAAATCCTCAGAAACTTCTCTTCCTAGAAGCTGAGACAATTCCTCATTATTTGGTTTGATGACTGTCGGTTTATGTGGTGATTCAAGAACCGCCTGAAGAGCTGCACCAGAGCAGTCCAAGACAACAGGCTTGCAAGCTTGATTAGCAAGTTCTACCAAGCTCGCATAGTAATCAATTGGAAGGCCAGCTGGCAGACTACCTGAGATGGCTACTACTTCAACTGAACCCAAGAGTTTTTTGAAATGTTCCAAAAAGTCTTGACCTTCCGGTTCCAATACTTCAGGTCCTTTTTCAAGAACTTCTGTTTGGTTGTCTCCATGGAGAATAGCGATACAGTTACGAGTTTCTCCCTGAATTGAGAAGAAATCTTTCTTTACCTGATCATCGATATTTTCAACCAAAAACTCACCAAGTTTACCACCAACTAAACCAGTAGCAAGAACAGAATCCCCAAATTCTGAAAGTACTCGGGTAACATTGAGTCCCTTACCACCAGCCGTTTTGGTTACATCCACCACACGATTGACAGTATCAATCTTCAACTCATCCAAAGGATAGGAAATATCAATGGATGGGTTCATTGTGACTGTTAAAATCATAGGTCACCTCTTAGTCGTGGTATTCTCCGCGATCCCATTTTTCAAGGAATTCAGTGAAGAAGTTTGCGTCTGTTTGTTGAGCATTGTGACTTTCAACGTGTTCAATTTTCGCAATCAATTTCTTGTTTTCTTCAGATGGTTTGTATTCAGCATGGATGAAAGCTTCGATGATGTCACACATGAGCAATTCACCAGTAATCTTACCACCAAAACCGATAACGTTAGCGTTCAATTGCTCTTTAGCATAAAGAGCTGTTGTCATATCACGAACCAAGGCAGAACGAACACCTGGAACTTTATTTACAGCGTTATTGATACCAACACCAGTACCACAGATACATACCCCAAGATCAGCTTGACCGCTAGTTACGGCTTCACCAACTTTTTTACCAAAGATTGGGTAGTGAGTACGTGTATGGTCATATGTACCAAAGTCAATGACTTCATATCCTTTTGATTTCAAAAATTCTGAAACCGCCATTTTTTCATCTGTTACGATGTGGTCACATCCAATTGCAATTCTCATTTTTAACTTACCTTTCTTACTGTAATCTAATTAGCACATTTTGTTCAACATGTCGACACGAATTTGGTGACGTCCACCATCGTATTTACCGTTAACAAATCCTTTAGCGATATTTTTAGCCAATTCATCACCAACAAGTTGTGCACCCATAGTGATCATACGTGAGTTGTTGTGACCACGAGTCATATAAGCTGAACGTTCGTCAGATACCTCTGCAGCAACCATTCCTTTGATCTTAGTTGCAACCATAAATGGACCAGCCCCATAAGCATCAATCACGATACCAAGGTTTTGTTCTTCTTTGTTTACTTCTGCAGCAACAGCAAGAGTCACATCAACAAAGTCTTGACCATCAGCTGTAACATCCACAACGTGGAAGTTCTCTTTTTCCAAGAAGTCTTTCACAACTTCTTTCAATCTCAAACCTGCAGCATCTGCACCGATAACAATAGACATATTGTATACTCCTTTTTATTTTTCTAGGCTAGTAAAACCTTTTATAGTTAGCAGTTTACCTACAAAAAGTTTTCTAGCAGTTTATTGACAAATTGGATTGAATGAGATGAATGACACCTTATTCAAGTTTAGGAAACCAGTTTCCTAGAAATAATCTTTCTCCACAAAAGAGAATATAACAAGCGATTATTTGTTTGTTACAAACATCATTTGTTGCTTACAAACATAATATACTCCTATTTCCTAAAAAAGTCAACAGTTAGTGTTTGTTTTTGTGTTTTTTAACTAAAAAATTTCGATATCAAAACCAATTTGATCCACTTGACCAGGTTCTAGGAGACGAACATTCTTCTTATCTTCTAGATGATCTCCTTCTTCAAGTGATGTTGACAAGCCAGACCAAGGTTCAAAAGCAATGAAAGGTCCCTTATTCAAAGTTGACCAAATAATAAGGTTTGGAAACTCTTCAAAGTGCACTTTCAATCCCTTATCATGTTTACGAGAACGAAGGGCAATTGTTCTAGATTGCAATTCATCTAAGGTGACTGCATCCGTGCTGAAAAGATCATAACTAAGATTTATTTCTTTTTGCGCCTCTAGCCATGGACTTCTATCTTGAAAATCCAGCATACCCGTTTTTGGAAAAGGACGTGGAACAGAGCAAGTCTCTTCCTTCTCAAACTCTA
This sequence comes from Streptococcus gwangjuensis, assembly GCF_028156745.1. Lineage (GTDB taxonomy): Bacteria > Bacillota > Bacilli > Lactobacillales > Streptococcaceae > Streptococcus > Streptococcus gwangjuense_A. Next base: position 25,249 of record NZ_JAODJG010000020.1, on the reverse strand, counting down.
AATAGTAATCTTCATAGACTTCATCATCCAGTAAGGGACAATTAAAGCCTGGATGACCACCAATAAAGTAAGGCATGACCTTGCTAGTTTCTTTATTGAAAATTTTGTATTGAGTCCGTACTGTCTTTCCTGTAAGGATATAAGTGATTTCTAGGCGGAAATGATAGGGGTAGTTCTGATAGCTATTCTCATCGTCTTCAATTGCAAAAGTAACACTCTTATCTGTCTGTTCAACTAATTCAAATTCTTTCTTGCGAACCAAACCATGACGAGGAATCTTTCCTTTACTTTCTTGTCCATTATCATCTATATAAAGTGCTGTATCCTCTCTCAATGAACCACAAATGGGAAAGAGAACAGGAGCTTGTCCACTCCAATAAGTAGCATCCCCTTGCCACAAATACTCCAGTCCCTCAGCATCTTTTATAGAAGAAAGAGCCCCACCAAAACTGTTAAATTGAACCCTTAATTGTTCTGATTTTAATTCAATTACCATTATTTTCTCCGATTTCTTGATAGTTTATAAAAAAACTAGGCTGTCACTCCTAGAACGTATGACAACCTAGTTTCAACAATTTACATTTTATAGGAGCGCATTATTTTGCTTTTGCTGCGTACTCTTCGTTACGTTTGATCATTTGTTTTCTGTACCATGCAAAGATACCGATATAGAATACAAGGAAGACTACAGCACCAAGGATTGCTTTGATATCACCAGTTGTAGTGTTACCAATTGTCCAACCAAGAAGTTTTTCGATTGGTCCTTCAAGAGTTGAGTGAGTGATCAATTGAGTTTGGCTCACACCTTCTGGGAAGGCACCTACACCTTTAGCAAGTTCTGTTGCAAATGGTGCGATAAGTGTACCTGAAAGAAGGAAGAGTGGCAACAAGAGTGTTCCGAAGATAATCATGCGGAGCAATTTACCACGTGTTACAACCAAGAGAGCTGGAGTAACACCCATAGCGATGATACCTGCAAGTGGCAAGATACCATTTCCTACTTTTGAAAGAAGCACAGCTTCAATCAACATGATTGGTGCAAGTACGTTTGCACAAGCCCAGATTTCAGCACGACCAGCGATGAATGGCCAGTCTAGACCGATGTTAAACTTACGTCCTTCCAAACGTTTAGTAGCAACGTTTGTAATACCTTGTGAAAGTGGTTCTACGGCAGCAATGAACCATGAACCGATAAGTGAGAAGAGTTCCAAAGCTACACCGGCTGTCAAACCAAGAGACAACCAACCTTTAATAACAAGTTCCCATGAAGATGCATCTTCTACTCCAGCAACTGGATGTGGAGTTCCCATCAAACCAATAACGATACCAAGAATGAAACCGATGAAGAATTTAGATCCCCAGAAACCAATTTTCTTGTTCAATTTTGCAGCGTCAAAGTCATATTTATCAAGACCTGGCAAAACTTTATCAAAAATCTTATCCAAGACCATGATAACTGGGTTCATCATGTAGTTCATGTGAGTTGAAGTCATTGGTGATGAACTTGGTGCGTTAAGAAGGTCGTCGAATGTTGGTTTCATCAAATCAGAGTTGATGATCTTCAAAATACCTACAAGTACAACTGCTGCTGTCGCGATGAAGAGTGAAACCCCTTGGCTTACACCATTGTTGTCTGCATACCATTTGATCAAAAGACCAGTGATTGACAAGTGCCAGATATCGAAGATATCGACATCAAGTGTGTCTGTTTTCTTCATTGCAAGCATCACAACGTTGACAATCAACATTACAAGCAAGAAGTAAAGTGTCCAAGCAGATCCCCAAGTGATGGTAGCAAGTGGCGCCCAACCAACGTCGGTGATGTTCAATTGAATACCAGTGTTTTCAACGAATTTCGCAAGTGATGCTGAGAAAGCTCCGTTGAGCATACCGATGATAGCACCGATACCAGTAAGGGCGATGGCGAGCTTGATACCACCTTCAAGCGCTTTGGAGAATTTCACTCCAAAAAGTAGGGCCAACACTGTCAAAATGATCAGCATGATGATAGGGCCACCCATAGCCAAGATAGGTTTAAAGATATCGTTGGCCAGATTGATAATGACATCCATAATAGTTCCTCCCTTTTTATAGTTATATGAATGTTAACAAATTAAAATTAGCTTAATCCGTGTTCTTTGATAGCTGCTTCAATATTGTCAAATACTGGAGCACTCATTGCTGGGATACGGAATAAGATTGGTCCAGCTTCGATAACTGGAATACCTGGGTCAAAACCAAGATCTGTCGCAGCAATTGGTGTGAAGATGTCATAACCTTTGATAAGGTCTTCATTAACGTCTTTGACCATTACCGCATCACAGTGAACATCGAAACCGCGGTTTGAAAGTTCTTCTTCAAGAGCACTTTTAATTTGGTGGCTTGAGTTAACACCTGCACCGCAGGCAGCAAGAATTTTAATCATATGGATTTCCTCCGATTTAATATTTTTAATAGACAAGATTAAGCAATTGCTTCAGCAATATAAGCATAGATGGCTTCTGGTTCAGAAATTTTTGATAGGTCTTCAAGATGACCATTTCCAGTAAAGAAGTCCATCAACTGAGCAAGAATGTTCGTTTGGCTTGAACTTGAGTTATTAATGATAAAGAAGAGTAAGGATACTTCTACTTCCTTATCTGGCGCAATCATATTGTGGAAAGTCACTGGTTTTTCTAATCGAACGACCACAACTTTTTCGGCTAGATTATGAACAATATCTGTGTGAGGAATAGCCACATTCGGCAAATCCTTACCCAAAAATTCCATATCTAAGCCAGTTGGAAATGACTTTTCACGCGTGATCAAGGCTTCACGATAAGTTGGAGTTACGATTTCACGTTCTTCCAATAAAGTTGCAACCTGATCAAAGAGATGTTCTTGATTATCCGCTTCTAAGCAAAACACAAGGTTTTTGTCAAAGAAATGATCTAATCCCATAAGGTTTTCCCTTCTTTCCATTAACTTTATGCTATAAGTATAACACTATATGAAATCGTTGTCAATGTTTTTCTGTTGTTTTTTGTTCATTTTTTGTTTTTTTTATATTTAACAACCACATTTCAAACAGTTATTAAAAATAACAAACTAAAGTGAAGTAAAAAACATCCGACTATTTCAGTCAGATGTTGGAATCTTTAATTTTCGTTTTTAAGAATTTCTTCCAATTTATGATAATCTTGGACACTATCGATTTCATAGATGCTGTTGCCTTCTAATTCTTCAACATAGACATCTAGTTCTTTGATATTATCCTTAACCATATTATCCCAATAGAGGTCAACAAATTCACCACTTGCATAAGCCTTGTCGATAAAGCTGACAATCTTTTCTGCAGTTGGAGCATCCCAGAAGGATACACCACTCAGGATACGACCAGCTTTGCTATCAACAATAATGTCTTGAACCTTGTAGTCATCTCCATAGACCAAGAACCATTCGTTGGTACAATCTTCACGATAAACACTAAAATAAGTAGAACGTGTCAAATCATTGCGGAACATATTTTTAAAGAGATAATTATCGGCATCGATAACGTAACTGTTAGCTAATTCTTCTTTTACAAGATAGAGAGAGTAAAAGTTATTGTAGTCAGCGTATTTATCATTGAAAACGAGGCGAACACCATATTTTTCTTTTAAGTAATCAAATTGTTCTTTAAGGTAACCAACGATAATGATGATGTCGTTAATTCCTTTCTCTTTGAGAAACTCAATTTGGTATTCAATCAAGGGTTTTTGATTAACCTGAACCAAGGCTTTAGGGGTATTTTCAGTCATAGGACGCAAGCGAGTTCCCAATCCCGCTGCTAAGATGATGGCTTTCACACGAATCTCCTTTATTCTTTAATAATAATATAAACTCCAGCAATGACGACAAGTGACGTAATAATTGTCAGCATATCTAACGGTGCACCCAAGAAAACAACTGCAAACAAGACAGTCCATACTACATAGCTCACGTTCAAGCCTGTAGCCTTGGCTGGTTGCAAGCGATTGATAGCGATATAATAAGCCAAGTAAGAAATCATATCAAAGGCTGCAAAGACAATCATAAGACCTAACAATTGTCCATTGGCCACTTCTGCAAATGACTGATGAGAGAAGAGCACAATCACAAGATAGGACAAGAATGAAGTCACTTGACGGATTAAGAGGGCTTCGATTTCACTCAATTCACTTTCCATAGCAAAGGAGCTGAGAACACTCTCACTTCCCCATGCAATAGCACAAACTAAAGCACAGAGAATCCCAATATAGAAGGAATTGACCTGTTCAACCTTATAGGTCTGGGCAATAATCCCTGCAATAATCAAGATAATCCCAAACACAGTATTTTTCGAAATCTTGTGCTTCAAGAAGAAGAAAGCCAATAAAACTGAAATCGCAGGGTAAATAGCTGATACAGATGAAGCTAAAGAACTTCCGATATACTTAACTGCATAAAGATTGGCCTGCATACCGATAGGGCCTGCTAGTAAGGCTCCGATGATAACACTAACATTGCGAATATTTAAGAAAATTGAGAGACGAACTTTTCCTTCTTTTACCAAGAGAAAAGCTAGTAAGATAAAGATACTCAAGAAATCATGAGCAGCGGCTACCACAAAGGGTGACAAATCTGTAAAAATCGAAAAGATATAAGCACTGATCGTTAGACCTAACCCCCAGAAAATACCTGAGAGTAGACCAAAAGAAACTCCATTTTTATTTTTCATCAGAACCTCCATAATAAGCTAGACCTTTAACAGCTCTTTGATAACGATTCACACCATAATCACCAAAATCTGCGCCTTGCTCTTCCTTATAGACTGTCCATAGACTCCAAATGGTATCTTGTAAAATTTTATAAATAGCAATCTTTTCACGAGAGACAGGTGTTTGGTCACTCTCATAGTGAGATAAGAAAGCTTCTTCCTCTTGGGGAGTGAATTCAGATTCTAAAAAGAGGGCAGCCAAATCCCACATTGGATCATTCATTGATGAATATTCCCAGTCAATCAGATAAAGTCGTCCTTGAGGTGATTCGATAAAGTTTTCAGGCACCAAATCGATATGACAAGATTTTCTGTCAACACCTAAGTCAGCCAGTCTTTTCTCTAAAGAGAAGACTTCTTCTCTAACTGCTTCATAGTTGGCATAAGGGATTTTCTCTTCAATCAAGGATTCGTATTTTTTGATTTCTTCAAACGGAGCAAATTCTCCTCTTAATTCCTTGCCAGAAGCATGAATAGTTTGTAATATTGGAGCAATTTTATCAAATTTGGTCTTGATTGACGTTGAATCAAGCGTAATCGCAGATTCAATATACTCATTTACTTTGATACCAGCTTCAATATCAAAAAGATAATTTTTGACATCTAGGTCTAAATCTTTAAGTAGTTCAAGATTGTACTTTTCATCTTGACGATTGATCAGCTTTTCAGTCCCTTTACCAAAGAACTTAACGATGTACTGCTTATTTGTTGTTTTGGCCAAATAGTTTTGATTGGTCATTCCCCCCAGTTGTTCAACACTGAGGACTTCCTCTTCTTGACTAAGTAAGGAAGAAATTTTTTCTTTAATGATTTTCTCCACAATTAACCTCCAGCACCTATACTTCCCACTTAAACACTGTTTTAAAGGCTGTGTTTAAATCGGTCGCAAAGACACGGTGAATATCTTTAATTTCTCTTACAGGTTCTTCTAGATAAAGGATATTTTTAAGACGATTGGCAAATTTCTTGACTTCCATCATTTGGATTGCATTTTCAAAATCGATGCGACCAGAACGAGAGGAACCAACCAAGAGCAAACCTTTTTCTAACGCATCGCGTGTATTGAGATTGACTTTATACTCACTAACTCCCATCATGAGAATCGTTCCCTGAGGACGAATGTAGCGAATCAAGTCATTAATAGCTGGTCCAGTACCATCACCACCACAACACTCAAAAGCATGGTCAAAGGCCAAATCTTCAGGAATATTATCAGTAATATAGCATTCTTTGGCAAATGAGAAAAGTTCCAATTTTTCCCAATGACGACCAATAACCACGATCTCTGCTTCTGGCAAAGTATAGTTGATAATATTGGCAACCACAAAAGCTAAACTTCCATCTCCGATAACGGCGATTCGGTCCCGCTTGCTATGAGCAAGTGTCAATAAGCGATTCATAGCATGCATACCGACACTGACAAACTCTGTAATGGCTGCAACCGTATCTTCGATAGCATCATAAGGCACCACACGATCTTTAGGGAGAGAAACAAATTCTCTCATAAAGCCATCAAAGCCACTAGACAAGAAATGAGTCCCTATCATGTAGTTTTCATAGAATTCTTCATCACTCTGCATAGGAGGCTGATTAGGAATCATGACAACTTTTTGACCAACCTCGTAGGTTCCTGTCGGGTCAGAAATAACGGTTCCACATGACTCGTGAATCATTGCCATTGGAAGTTTTTTATTCAAAATCTTCGGATCACGTTTTCCTTGGTAGTAACGCTGATCCGCATGACAGACCGCCATATAATTAGGGCGGATGAGGATATGATTCTCTTGGTCAATAGCCTCTTCCTGATATTTGACATTGATAAACTTAGGCTTTGTTAGTTGGTAAATTTGATTAATCATTTTATTACTCTTCCTCAATCATGCTTTTTGCAATCTTCAAATCTGTTACTGTAGTAATTTTCAGATTTGAATATTCACCCTTAGCCAAGGCTACATCTTTTCCTTTGATTACAAAGATTTTACATGCATCTGTTAAGATTTCTTTCTCTTCGGCAGAGAGAGAACCGTAAAGATCCATGAAGTCCTTGCAACGGAATGTTTGAGGCGTTTGTCCTTGATAGAGGTGAGCACGATTTGGAATATCTGTAATAAATTGACCGTTAGTACTTTCAACGATAGTATCAACCGCTTCTACCACTGTGTCCACTGCGTCATGATTTTGAGCAAGTTGGATATTGTCCTGAATCATGCGAAGCGTAATGAATGGACGAACAGAATCGTGGGTAACAACGATGTCCTCTGGAGTAAGCGGACGATAAGCATCAATGGCTTCAATGATTTTCTCAATACTCGTATTACGGTCAGCACCACCTTTTGTAATGATGATACGATCTTTATGAAGAGGTAGATATTTATCTACAAGATCCTCTGCATGGGAAACCCAGTCTCCATGAACCCCAACCACAATTTTTTCAATACTTGGTTCCAAGACAAATTTTTCAATTGTATGAATCAAAATAGGTCGATCACCTAGCTCTAAAAATTGTTTTGGCAAATTACTGATTCCCATACGTGTGCCAGTTCCACCGGCAAGAATTCCTGCATAAATCATCTATTTTCTCCTTTGTCTTACTAAAAAAACTTATTCTCTCTATTATACCACAATCTAGTCCTATCATAAAAGAAATACTAGTCATCCCGTTCTAGAATAGGAGGATTAAGCAGTTCCATTATTCAAAGAAACTAGTCCATTTCTAGTAGTGACTAGGAATTCAATAGTCATTACTAATAAATGGCTGTGAAATTTTAGAGTTCTTCAGAATAATATAGTTTTCTTAAAGAAAGCTTAAATTTATATTTTCTTAATACAAGAAAAAGCTAGGAAATAATAAATTGTCCGATAGAGACACACTTCCTAACTTTTTATTTTTTAGTAAAACTCACCAGTCTTACTCTTCCTTATCTTGATTTTCAGTTCCTTTAACTGCTTTTTTAAATTCAGACAGCATTTTACCGATTGACTCTCCTAGTTCAGGCAATCGCTTTGGTCCGAAGATCATGAGAGCTCCTAAAACGATAATAATCAATCCTGGTGCTCCGATATCACGTAAGATTCCCATTTCTCTCTCCTTTCTGCTTGCGTTTCATAATGTGTTTGCTGATGGAAATACTTAATTCATAAAGTAAAATCAAGGGGGCAGTCATTGCCAAATCGCTGACAAAGTCAGCTGGTGTCAAGATGACTGCGAGTACCAATAAAATAAAATAAGCATATCGGCGATAAGCAATCAATAATTCTGGTCCAATGAGTCCAATTGACGTCAAAAAGGCAATGATAACTGGCAATTCAAAAATCAGAGCCAAGGGTAAGGTCGTTTGAAAAACAAAGGACAGATAATTTTGGGCGGTTAACTGTGTTTCAAATAGTCCTTCTCCTAACCCTAATAAAACCTGAAGTAAGGCTGGTGTTACAAAGTAAAAACCAAAAGCCAGTCCAACTAGAAAACAAAGGAAACTAGCTGGAATATAGGCAAAAATTGCTCTAGCTTCTTCCTTCTTTAGACCTGGTTTGATAAAAGACCAAATATGATACACTGTGTAAGGCAGGGTGATGGTAAAGGCCATCAGACTAGCCAAACGTATGTAAATCCATAAAATATCATTAGGACCTAAAACAATCAACTTTTGCTGAAAAGATTGGGTCACATACTGGTAAATCTGGTCTGCAAAAAGCAGGGAGACACAGAATACCAAAAAGAAACAAATGACCACTGCCAATAATCTCTTTCTAAATTCTACCAGATGTTCAACGATTGTCAATTCTTTTCTATCCATCTATTTTTCACCCTGTCTGAAAGTGACAATCAAAACGATAACAACAAATATTAGCTGGCTAACCAAACCTTCCCAACTTGGATAAATTCCAAGCAGATCGATTGTTGGAAATCCTGTCAGCAAGTGGTTAGGTGCCATATTGTTCAACTGAAGAGCATGGACACTAACCCCAAGCATCTTGAAAGCCAGAGCATAAATCATCCAAGTCAGGATAAAGAAGACCTTATGTGGCAGAAAGAATTGACTGGCCTTGTTCATCACGATGGCAATAACTACCAGAACCAGCAAGGCAAGTGAAATTCCCAAGACAAATTCAAAACTGGAAATTCTTGGTAAAATCCCAACATAAAAAAGAATGGTTTCTGCTCCCTCACGGAAAACAGCTAGAAAACTGAGGGCAAACATGGAAATGAAAGAACCTGTTTTAGTCACTGTTTCCATTTGCGACTCCATAAAGGCATTCCATTTTTTGACAGAAGATTTGCTGTGGAGCCAGATTCCAATCAAAATCATCATAGCAACTGCAAAAATCCCAACTGCTCCTTCGATGATTTCACGATTGGAGCCTGATGTAACTGCTGGAAAGGCAATTTGCAGGATGAAAGCAATGACCAGACTGGCCATGATTCCTGTGATAGCACCACCATAAACCCACTTGAGGCCTTTTCGTAACTTGGCTGCTTTCAAGGTTGTCACCAAGGTCATAACGATTAAGATAGCTTCTACTCCTTCTCTCAAGAGGATCAGCATGGCATCAAAGGCATTGTAACGTGCGCTAGTATCAATCTGTGATAAATCTGCAATTAGTTTTTCTAATTTTTCTTGGTATTCCTTCTCACTTCCTTTGACCATAATCACAGGGCTTTCACTCTCCACTCTAGTATAGAGGGATGGATTGGTCGTGCTGACAGAACCTTCAATAGTTGGCCAGATAGTAATAAATTCCTTCATACTAGCTGCTCCTGATGGTAAATCACCAGCTTGGAATTGTTCCAAAGCCTTCTTCAAAAGGGCAGTGCCGTCTTTAAGACTCAAATCAGAAGATGCTTCTGCGACTTCTTTTCCACTCACAAAATCATCAATATCCTTTTTCAAGTCCTCAAAGGAAGTTTGAATCGAGTTAAAATCTGTAGGCTCGGTTTCCATGCTACTACGTAGAAAGGAAATAGCTGTTTCAACACGTCCATAATAGGCCGTACTGTTGTCACGAACCACACTTTCATTGATGGTCCAAGTAGAATTCATTTTCTTAAAGGCCTCTCGAACCTTTTCCAAATCTTTGGAGGCAATGGCTTGTTCCAAGGCTTCAAAACGAGGACTTAGACGGTTCACCAATTTTTCCTTTTCCGCATCTAAGTCAACAGGATTTTGTTCTTTTTCAAAGGCTAATAAGGCTGAAGAAAGTTGAGTGAGTTTGTCTTCAGTAATCTCACCTGAATGGGCTAACTTTTCCTTAACGACTTTACCAGCATCAGAATTGCTATCTTCCACTCTTTCAAAATCTGATGCCATCTCTTTAACGAGTTTCTGGGCCTCAGACTTATTACCATTTTTGACTGCTTTGGACGCATCTGTGATTTTCACAAAGTAAGAACTCAAACTCTCTTGGGCACCTACTGGGGAAAAGATTAAAAATAACAGAGCAAAAACCAAGAACCAGCTTTTAGCCTTCCAATAATTTCTGACCAATGTAGCCTCCTTTCTCCACACCACCAAAGCAAGCAAAGAGTCCACTACCGATGTGAGTGATGTATTCATTCATCTTATCTGTAGCACCTAGATTGGTTTGAACCTTGACAAAGTTATCTGGATCCTTCTGGAAAGAAATGAAGAGCAAGCCCGTATCAAACTGACCAGTCTTTTCATCAATCCCATCTGAGTAAGAATAAGAACGACGCAAAAGGGGCTTGTCCACTTCCTTGGCTAAACGAACATGCGAATCATCTGGCAAAAGACTCAAATCCACTTCATCAAACTCGTTCTTCTTACCAAAGGGGGCACCACTTTCCTTGTAACGACCAAAAGTATTTTCTTGTTCTTCAAGACTAGTGCGGTCCCAGGTCTCTAAAAACATCTGAATCCGACGCACTGCCATATAAGAACCATTTTCCATCCAGTCCTTACTATCAGCCCAGATAACGCGGTCAAAGTCTTGCTCCTTGGTTGGATTTGCTGTTCCATCTTTAAAACCAAAGAGATTACGCGGTGTTTCCATCCGGTCACCAATAGCTGCAAAACCAGACTGACTCCAACGAAGGGTCACTGCATTTCTCCCCTTACGGATGAGATTGCGAATGGCATGAAAGGCAACCTGCTCATCATCTGCACAGGCCTGGATGACAATATCCCCGCCAGTATATTTTTCACGTAATTGCTCCTTAGGAAAAGGCGGTAAATCTCTGAACAATTGAGGACGCTTGTTTTCCAAGTTCATCTTTTTCAAGAAACTTGCAGACACACCAAAAGTCAGGGTCAAACGATGCGGATTGAGCCCGACTGTCTCACCAGTATCACTCGGAGGTAAGAGAGCATTCTGGCCATCTTTTTTGACCAATTCTCCCTCTACTAATTTGGCACTATAATCTGTCCAATCCTTAAACAACTGGATAATCTTATCCTTATCTGTCGTATGCAAATCCAAGACAACAAAATAGATATTCTTTTGCATGGGCGTACTAATGCCTGCTTGATGCTTGCCGTAAAAAGCAATTTTTTCATTTCCGTACGAGATTTTTTCCTGATTCCCAAGCTTAGGTGCGAAAAAAGCAGAAGCACCAGAGAGTCCTAGCGCTAAACCAGCCCCTCCAATCCCTGCTTTTTTTAGAAATTCTCGACGGTCCATTTTCTTCTCAAAAAACTTTTCGTCTTTTTCAGTCATGACTCTTATTCTCCACTAAGAAATTTACCCATTTGTGATAGAGGCTCACCAAGTTTTGTCACAGCTTCTGACAATTCTTTGGTATCTTCTTTTGTCAAATCTGTATAGAGCTTGTAATGTTCCTTGTCAGTCATGTGTTTATCCAGCAAACTATTAACAGATTTGAAATCAACTTCTAATTCTTTAACTAAATCAGCATCTGATTTTTCTAGTAATGGTTTAAAGAGTTGGAAAATCTTCTCAGCTCCTTCGATATTGGCACGAAAGTCATACAAGTCTGTATGAGAATAAATTTCCTCTTCACCTGTAATCTTACTTGTCGCTACTTCATTAAGCAAGTCAACTGCTCCAGTCAACATAACCTTGTAATCCACATCTACAGTTGCAATCTTGGCTTTCAATTCCTTGATATCATTGACCAACTGATCCCCATAGCTTTCAGTTCCTTTAGTGGTATTATCTTCCCAAAGGATACGCTCGATACGGTGGAAACCTGACCAACCTTCTTCAGTCTTGTTTTCATCCATATAGTCTGCCAAACGGAAGTCAATCTTGACATCTGACTCACCAAAACTTTCAGCAATCGGTTCTGAACGCTCATAAGACATACGAATCAGTGGATAAACCTTCTTAGCTTCTTCTAACTTACCTTCTTTCAAAAGTTTGACAAAGCCTTCCGTATCTGTCAACAGTTTATCAATTTGCTCTTGTACAAAAGTCTTATATTCAGCAGTGGCCTTATCAAGCATTTTCTGCTTATCTTCAGACAAGGCTGTCACCTTGGACGAATCACTTGTGTTACTTGGCTTAGATTGATTATTAGCACAAGCTGTCAATAGCAAGGCTGAAGATAAAAGGACAAAACCTAGTTTTTTCATTGTTTACTCCTATTGGTTCAGGAAACCTGAATTAATTTTACGTTTCATTATACCATGTTTTCACTCATTTTTCAATAAATTTTCAGACAATTTAATGTTAAGTAATTTATACTAATAATAGACTTTTAACCTCAAAATTGATAAAATAGGAAGGAAAATAATTGTAAAAGGAAACTATAAAACACTATGATGAACATGCAAAACATGATGCGCCAAGCACAAAAACTTCAAAAACAAATGGAACAAAGTCAAGCCGAACTTGCGGCTATGCAATTTGTTGGCAAATCTGCTCAAGACCTTGTCCAAGCGACCTTAACTGGAGATAAGAAAGTTGTCAGCATTGACTTCAATCCAGCTGTCGTTGACCCAGAAGACCTTGAAACTCTTTCTGATATGACCGTTCAAGCAATCAACTCTGCTCTTGAACAAATCGATGAAACTACCAAGAAAAAACTGGGTGCTTTCGCTGGGAAATTGCCATTCTGAGCATAAGAAAAAAGCTCCATAATATCTGTAGATAAGTCTCCTACAGATATTATGGAGCCTATTTTGTTGTCTTAAAAAGCCTGAAAACATCAATAAAATGCGTTTATTTTATATGAAAAGATCTACTGAATTTTTCAAAATAAACTTCCAGTAGTCTTTTCACTTTTTATTAATAAGTTCCTTCTTCACCTTGACTAGTCAAGATAACTGGTCCATCTTTAGTAATCACGAATTGGTGTTCATATTGACAAGATAAACCACCGTCAATGGTCTTATGCGCCCAGCCAGTTTTCATATCTGTATCAATTTCCCAGTCACCTGTATTGATCATTGGTTCAATGGTCAATACCATTCCTTCACGGAGACGAAGCCCACGACCAGCAATACCATAGTTAGGAACCATTGGTTCTTCGTGCATGGTTGGACCAACACCATGACCAACCAAATCACGTACTACACCGTAACCACGACTTTCAGCGTATTCTTGAATAGCTGCACCAATATCACCAATACGATTTCCAACAACAGCTTGCTCGATTCCCTTGTACATAGCTTCTTTGGTTACATCCATCAAGTTTTTCACTTCTTCGGACGGCGTACCAACAGCATAAGCCCAACATGAGTCTGCTAGGCCACCAGAGTAGCTCTGGGTGTATTTTTTCATTTGCTCCACATTGTTGAAGTTTAGTTTTGAGACATTCAGGTCAGATTTAGCAATAGGACCTCCCAAAACCATATCAACTTTGAGCAAATCACCATCTTTCAAGATATAGTGACGAGGGAAAGCATGAGCCACTTCATCATTAAGAGAGCAACAGGTAGCATAAGGATAGTCCATCATGGCACCGTCAACCCCAATCTGAAGTGGAAGGAAATTTTCTTCCTTACAACGACGGCGAACGTATTCTTCAACTTCCCACATATCTACGCCAGGCTTAATCAAATCACGTAAGCCGATATGAATACTTGCTAGAAAATCTCCAGCCTTGTCCATAGCTTCGATTTCACGAGCTGATTTTAATGTTATCATCTTTTCTCCTAGTTTCTAATTAATTTTAACGGTCACATTTGCTTTTGAAACAATCTGATGACCATGATAAATATCGTAATCAATAATAGCTGATCGTCTAGTATGATGGATGATGCGTGCTTGAATGCGCAGTATATCATCTATCTGAACAGCCTGCAAAAAGTAGATCAGCATTTGTTCGATGATGAGATTGCGACCACTATTCACAACTAAATCTTGGGTCATATGAGTCAGTATCTCTGCCAATACACCGTTAGCTAAAACACCGTTTTTCTCAAGCATAAAGGGTTCCACTGTAATCACTACTTCATCATGGTGATAAGCGAGTTTTTGACCAATCTGCTCAGAAAAAGTTGGTAGAGCCGAAACTTGGGAACGACTCATCTTCTCCATGACATCTCGTCTGGTTACAACCCCAAGCAAGGTTTGATTATTACGAACAACCGGTACCATTTCAAAATCTTCAGCAATCATCCGTTGACTCACATTGGCAATATTTGTAGATAATCCAACTAAAAATAGACTACGAGACATGACCTTATCAATTGTTGTACTTGGTGACTTATCACCAGCATCTCTCATAGTAACAACCCCAACAACAACCTGATGTTGATTAATAACAGGGAAACGACTACTACGATTCTTACGTACCAAGTCCAAATAATCTTTAACAGTGTCAGTCTCTCTCAAAAAACCATACTCATGACTCGGACGGTACAGTTTCTCAACTGTCAAAATATCTGTTTTGATTTGAACATTTGACAAGGCTTTATTGATCATGGTCGCAACGGTGAAAGTGTCATGTTTGCTTCTTAAAACAGGAATTCCTTTTTGATTAGCCAGTTTAATCACATCATCATGAACCTGAAATCCACCTGTCACAAGAACGGCATTTTCATTTTCCAGCGCTAATAATTGAATACGAGTCCGGTCTCCGACAATCAAGAGTCCCCCATCATGAAGGTAAGACAAAATATTTTGCTCAGTCATGGCACCGATTGAAAACTTACTAAATTCTCTCTCTAAACCTTCTTGCCCAGCCAAAACCTCAGAAGAAGTCACTTCTGCAATTTCTGCAAATGTTAATCTTTCAATAGCAACTTTCTGAGATTTAACACGGATAGTACCACTTCTTGGACGAGTCTCTACAATTCCACGATTTTCAGCTTCTTTAATGGCCCGATAAGCCGTTCCATCACTGACTCCTAGATGGTTGGAAATACTTCGAACACTGACTCTTTTACCAACGGGTAATTCTTCCAAATAGCTTAGAATTTCTTGGTGTTTACTCATTAATTTCTCCCTTTACAAAGCGAAACTCAAGATAATCACGCATTTTCTTTGTATAGCGATCACTTCCTTTAAACTGACGAATCAATCGAAATCCAGACTTAAGAGCAACCCGTTGACTAGCTTCATTTTCAAGGTGGGTAATGATGGATAATTGTTTTAAACCAAATTCCCCAAAAGAAAGTTGGCAAAGTTTTTTAACAACTTCTGTCATAAAACCTTTAGACCATGAATCTTTTCTCAAAAAATAACCAAGTTCTGCTTCTTTTTTTATTTCATCTAGCTTTTCAAACTTAATTGAACCAATCATTTTTTCAGTTTTCTTATCACAAATAGCCCATACCCCTAAAGGAGCCTTCATAAAATAATTGGCCAGTGCATATTGACTTTCTTCTGGACTAGCTTGACTTGGAAAAATGAATTGTAAATTTTCTGGATTTGAAGCTATATCATGGAAGTCCTTACTATCACTAAAAAAGAAAGGACGCAAATACAAGCGATCCGTTTCAAAAAAAGAAAACATTGCTAATTTGGTCCAAATATTCATAACCACCTCTACGGTTTATTCTTCAACAAGTGTAATATCCGCTCCTAGATTACGTAATTTTTCAATAATATCTGAATAACCACGTAAGATGAACTCAATATTTGTAATTTCAGTTTTACCTTCAGCCATTAGTCCAGCAATGACAAGTGCTGCCCCAGCTCTAAGGTCAGTAGCTTTTACATTTGCACCACGTAAACTACGTCCACCAGTATATAAAATATGGTCGTTTGTAGTCGTAATATCCGCGTCCATCTTTGCTAGTTCAAAAACATGGTTTACACGTTTCTCATAAATGGTATCAATAATGGTTCCACGCCCCTCTGCTGTTAACAGAAGAGGAGTAATTGGTTGTTGCAAGTCAGTAGCAAAACCTGGATAAGGAGCTGTCTTAATATTGATTGCTTTCAAATTAGACTGTTCCTCAACAAAAATGCTGTCTTCAGATACAGTCATTCGTACTCCCATTTCTTCCAACTTAGCAATAAATCCTTCTAAGTGTTCATAAAGAACATTATTAATACGAATTCCCTTACCAACTGCAGCAGCTAAGGAAATGTACGTTCCCGCTTCAATACGGTCTGGAATCACCTGATGACGCGTTCCATGTAATCTGTCAACACCATCAATAATGATAATATTGGTTCCAGCACCACGGATATGAGCCCCCATATTATTCAAGAGAGTAGCAACGTCAATAATCTCAGGTTCTCGGGCTGCATTTTCAATAATAGTACGACCATTTGCTTTAACCGCAGCAATCATTGTATTAATCGTCGCACCTACACTTACCGTATCCATGTAAATACTTGCACCATGAAGTCCCACATCTTTAGCAGATAACTTCATGTTATCACCCTCGTAGCTAACAGTGGCTCCCATAGCTTCAAAAGCCTTAAGATGTAAGTCAATAGGACGTGGTCCCAAATCACATCCACCAGGTAAACCAACTGTAGCTTCTCCAAAGCGACCTAAAAGACTTCCATAAAAATAATAAGATGCACGAAGACTATTGATTTTCCCATAAGGCATTGGAATATTTTGAACACCTCTTGGATCAATCTCTAACACATCGTCATAACGCTTAACGGTAGCACCCATCAATTCCATAATTTCGACAAGACTAGCAACATCCGAAATATCTGGAACACAATCCAAAGTCACAACATCATCTGCCAAGATAATAGCTGGAATCAAAGCTACAACACTATTTTTTGCACCACTAATGGTAATCTCACCTTGCAGGGGCAAGCCACCATTGATAACAATTTTTCTCATTTTAAATTTTTAATACTCTTTCAAAATTTCTAAAAAGGTCCTGTGTTAAAGTATACCATAATTTCACCTTTTTTTCCATCATTTTCAATTATATTAGCTGAATCGTATTTGTATTAACTGGCCTTTTTTAAAAAGTTTTGCCCCTTATTTGCCCCCTGCTACAAAAAAACCTATCATACAGGCTAGAAAGCTTGATATGATAGGCTTTTTTCATTTTAATTAACGTACTGTACGGATACGCATTGTGTTTGTACGAACAGCTTCTCCAACTGGTACACCAGCTACGATAACGATATCGTCACCAGATTGTACAAGTCCTGCTTCAACTGCTTTACGTTCAGCGATTTCGAACATATCGTCAGTTGAAGATGGAGCGTCTGTCAACATTGGGATAACACCCCAGTTCAACATCAATCCACGTTCTGTCAATTCGTCGAATGTCAATGCCAAGATGTCAGCATTTGGACGGTATTTAGAAATCAAACGTGCAGTGTGACCTGTCTTAGTAAGAGTTACAACCAATTTAATGTCCATTGAGTTAGTAGCATCTTTAACAGCTGAAGCCATTACTTCTGTCTTAGAGTTACGTTCAAATGAATCTGAGTTCAAACGACCGTATTCGTTAAGAAGAGTCTGAGCGTTCTTGTCGATTGTAGCCATTGTAGTTACTGACTCAAGTGGGTATTTACCGTTTGCAGACTCACCTGAAAGCATTGTAGCATCAGTACCGTCGATAACAGCGTTGAATACGTCTGATACTTCTGAACGAGTTGCACGTGGTTTTTCAGTCATTGTTTCAAGCATGTTTGTTGCTGTGATAACAACTTTACCTGCAGCATTGACTTTCTTGATAATCATTTTTTGGTAAACTGGAACCATTTCGAATGGTACTTCGATACCCATGTCACCACGAGCGATCATGATACCATCAGCAGCTTCGATGATTTCATCCAAGTTGTCGATACCTTGTTGGTTTTCGATTTTAGCGAACAATTGAACGTGTCCGTTTCCAGTTTCTTTACAGATTGCACGAACTTCGTTCACGTCTTTTGCAGTACGTACGAATGAAATCGCGATGAAGTTAATTCCTTGTTCAAGACCAAAGCGGATATCGTCGTTATCACGTTCAGCAAGAGCTGGGAAAGGAATTTTAGTGTTAGGGATGTTAACACCTTTTTGTTTAGCAATTACACCATCGTTTTCAACTTCAACTTCAAACTCACGAGTTGCGTCATCTTTAGCAACCACACGAAGACCAAGTTTACCATCGTCAACCAAAACTTGACGACCAACTTCAACATCATCATAGATGTCAAGAGCACCAGCAACGTTCAATGCGATCACATCACGAGTTGATTTGATTCCTTGTTTAGTAGCAACACGGATTTTTTCACCAGTTGTGTAAGAGTATTCTTTTGCATCTCCTTCAAACAATTCAGTACGGATTTCTGGTCCTTTTGTATCAAGAAGGAAACCAACTTTTTTACCTGCAAGTTTTTCAGCAAGTTTAACAGTTGCCATACGGTCACCTTGCTCTTGGTGGTCACCGTGTGAGAAGTTGAAACGGAATGTGTTAGCACCAGCTTCGATCAATTTAGCAATGTTTTTAGCTGAAGCTTCAACATCAAGTTTTTCACCCCAGTATCCGTCATCACCGAATTTTTTACCACCACGGATTTCAACCGCAGGTCCCAAAGTTGCAACGATTTTTACACGTTTGTTCATGATTTTTGTGACTCCTTTATATATATGACCTTTTTGGTCTTATTAACTAAATTATAAATTATGATAAGCTCTTATTCAAGCTAGATAGCTCAAGGTCAGCTTTATGTGGGTTGTTAACCACAATCTTACCATCTGCAGTAAGGCTAAACAATGCTCCTTCTTCTGCAGTTCCAAGAATTGGGTTTTCAACCATTTTCTCGTTACGGATACCAACCGCAACACCACCGATACCTTCTTTAAGAAGTTTAACGGCATGTGCACCCATACGTGATGCCAAAACACGGTCACGCGCAGTTGGAGAACCACCACGTTGAATATGTCCAAGTTCTGTCACACGAAGGTCGCTTGTATCTCCAGCTTCTTTAAGTTTTTGACCAAATTCAGCTGCTGACATCACACCTTCTGCCAAGACGATGATATTGTGTTTTTTACCACACTCGTATCCACATTTAATGCTTTCTACGATATCTTCAATCTTGAATCCTTCTTCAGGAATGATGATTTCATCAGCACCAGTTGCAATACCAGCCCAAAGAGCGATATCACCTGCGTTACGACCCATTACTTCGATAACAAATGTACGACGGTGACTTGATGATGTATCACGAATCTTATCGATAGCATCCATAGCAGTAGTAACCGCTGTGTCAAAACCGATTGTGAAGTCAGTACCAACAATATCGTTATCGATTGTACCAGGAAGACCGATAGCTGGGAATCCATGTTCAGTCAAACGCATAGCACCGTGGTAAGATCCGTCACCACCAATAACAACTACACCTTCAATTCCGTGTTTTTTCAATTGCTCAATCCCTTTAAGTTGCCCTTCAAGTTGAGCGAACTCTGGGTAACGAGCAGAGTGAAGGAAAGTACCACCACGAGAAATGATGTCTCCTACTGAAGCCGCATCTAGGGGATGAATTTCACCAGCAACCATACCAGCATATCCATCATAGATACCAAATACTTCCATTCCTTCTGAAATTGCTTGACGAACAACTGCACGGATAGCAGCGTTCATACCAGGGGCGTCTCCACCACTAGTCAAAACAGCAATACGTTTCATATTGGTTATGCTCCTTTTTCTTTTAACATTCTTACTGATTATATCACATTTAAATGGAAAATTCTTCTATTTTCCGTAATTTTAGCGATAAATCGTTTTCATAACGATTCCACCTAATTTCTCTTCTAATTCAGTGGATTTAGTCACAAAATGATGGGGAGAAACAATCGTTCTCTGTTCCTCTTCATACCTGATGATGACTGGGATTGGGCCTTTATACTGGTCTAAAATTCTCGAAATTTCTTGATCCGATTCATGATTTTTTACCTGTATCCAAAAGCGTTCAGCCACTGCTGCTCTTATTTCTTGTGCAATCATTTGCAGACGGCCATCTCGTAACTGATTTTTTCCTCTTATATAGTAGAAAGCTCCTTCTTTCAATTCCTGCCCAATCTGTCGATATAAGTCTGAGAAGAGGGTAACATCCAATTTTTTCTTACTATCATCTACCTGTAAGAATGCCATGTTTTCACCCTTTTTGGTCCGAATCACTTTTATTTTCTGAATTTCAACCAATATAATGGCGTGACTATTTTCAGACAAATTTCCGATTGGTGTAATTGGGTAGATAGCCTTACTTGCAATAGCTTGTAAGGGATGTTTGCTAACTCCTACCCCTAGAAGCTCTTGTTCCATATAGAATTTTTCTTGTTCTGTCCAATCTTCCGATTCCTGCCAACTATATATCGTATCACCGAACAAGCTTCCTAACTCTTTCACAAATTCAAATAGATTACCTAAATTATTAAATACTTTTTGGCGATTTTTTTCAAATGAATCGAAAAGACCAACTTTTACCAAAGGTTCTAGCAGAGGAAGTTTCAGATAATTCTCAGGTAATTTAGCTATAAAATCTTCAATGCTCGAATAGGGTCTATTTTCAATAATCCAAAGCGCCAAATCATTGCTGACACCCTTAATCGATTTCAGACCTAGATAGATAGATTTGTTGGCAATTTTATCGTGATAGGGAATAGTATTAATGGACAATGGGGCTACTTCAAAACCTGCTTCTAAGGCATCTGTTACATAATCACTGTTGGCAGAATTCGACATGACTTGATAAAAAATGGCTGGATAATGTGTTTTGAAATAGGCCAACTGGAAGGCCAAGGCTGAGTAAGCATAGGCGTGAGATCGGTTAAATCCATAACCTGCAAACTTCTCCATAACATCAAAGACCTGCTCTGCCTTTTCCCTAGTATGACCAGCATCTAATGAACCTTGAATAAAGGAAGCTCTCATCTCATGCATAGCAGAAGCATCCTTTTTCCCCATAGCCCGACGCAAAATATCGGCTTTCCCAAGACTAAATCCAGCAAAACGCTGAGCAACCTGCATAACCTGCTCCTGATAGAGCATAATGCCATAAGTTGGAGCCAAAATATCCTCCAGAGCTGGGTCTAGTACAGTCACTTCTTCCTGCCCATGTTTTCTTGCCACAAAATTATTGATGTAGTCACTAGCACCTGGTCGATTTAGGGAAGTAGTTGCTACGACATCTTCAAAACAGACTGGTTGCACGCGTTTGAGCAGGCGAATAGCACCAGGTTGTTCAAATTGAAAGATACCTTTTGTATTACCAGAAGCAAAAAGAGCTAACGTTTCTTTGTCTTCCAAATCAATTTCTTCTATTTTTATATGAATACCTTCTGTTTCTGCAAGTAATTCTTGCATCTTCTGGACAAAGGTCAAATTTCTTAGTCCCAGAAAATCCATCTTCAAAAGTCCACTTGCTTCGACTCCATGAGCATCATACTGAGTCAGTGGAATTTCGTCACCATGCTTTAGAGGGATGTAGTTGGTCAAATCTTGGTCACTGATCACAACACCAGCTGCATGAACAGAGGTTTGTCTTGGATAACCCTCAATCTTGCAGGCAATTTCAAATGCTTTTTGGTATTCTAACTTACTATTGATTTGCTGACGAAACTGGAGATTACCCTCATAGGCTGACTTGAGATTATCACGAAAACTGATTTTCTTGGTAATTGCAGATAATTCATACTCTGGCACACCAAAGCGCTTCAAAACATCTCGAAGAGCTTGCTTGGCGCCAAAGGTAGAAAAAGTAACGATTTGCGCAGCATGCTTGCTACCATATTTATTGCCAACATATCTGATAAAATCTGGACGATAAATATCAGGAATATCAATATCAATATCAGGCATAGTATAGCGTTCACGATTGAGGAAACGTTCAAAAATCAGATTTTTCTCTACCGGATCAATCCCAGTAATATCCAAGGCGTAGGAAACCAAACTACCGACTGCAGAACCCCGTCCCATTCCCATATAATAGCCATTTGAACGTCCAAAACGCAACAAATCCCAAACAACTAAGAAATAATCGTCAAAGCCCATATCATGAATAACAGCCAATTCTTGGTCTAGACGGTCTTGATATTCTTTACCAGTTAACCCCTTCTGAGCAAGCCCCAATTCAGCACGTTCTCTCAATTCTTCTACTGCTGGTCTAGCAGGATTAAAGCGAGGTAATTTCAGACTAGTATCCAAGTCATAAGAAATGCCTGAAATAAGCTTTTCTAAATTGTCCAAGGCTTGAGGAAAACGTTCTTGGAATAGTTTCTCTAAAGAACTTGCCGATATAAGGACATCTTGTCGTGAGCGCAAGGGAACTTCTCTAAGAGGTAGATTTTCTTTAATCGCTGTTAAAACTTGCAGAATTTCTCTATCCTTACTTTCAAATGTATTGACCCGATACAATGGCAAAATAGGATTGTGAAATTCGCTGGCCAGTGTTTCTGGGTAAACCCCTATATAGTAATCACAGCCTAGATTTAACAACTCAAGTTCTTCAAAATAAGGTACAATTACAGCAATATCTTCAAGATACTGAGACAGAACCGACCAAGTTTTCTCCCCTTGCATCTTAGCTGTTGAAAGTTTCATCAACTGCTGGTAGCCCACACTAGATAGAGCTAAAAAGCGCAGATTCACATCTTTATCATCTACAAGGACATTCATTTCAAGCCCTAACAAAGGATGAATTCCATATTTTTTTGTAATCTCTAGAAAGTCAAAAGCCCCATAAAGATTGTCAATATCCATCATAGCCAAATGAGTGTAGCCATAGTCTTTTGCTACTCTCACATACTTGTCGATTGAAATGACACTCTCCATAACACTATAGACTGTTTTTGTATCTAGTTGTGCGATCAATTTACACTTCTCCTCTATTGTTCTCACTATATTATACCATTTTCAAAAAGAGAAAGAAAAGAACCTGAGATGTTAAATCTCAAGTTCTTTCTTTGTCTGATTGCAAGTCAGCATCTAATAAGAATCAAAATGATTATTCTTCATCTTCTCTTTTCTTACGAGCAATCAATCCAAATCCACTTAGGGCTCCTAGAAGTCCAAGCGCTGCAAGGCTTGCATGATCTTCTGTACCTGTATTTGGAAGTTCACGTTGACCATCCATGTATTGAGGTGTAGAAGGCGCTGCTGGTTGAGCTGGAGTTACTGGAGTACCATTATTATTTCCGTTGTTATCTCCATTATCTGCAGGTGTTACAGGTTGTGGAGTTTCTGGTTCTGGTTTTGGCTCAGGTTTTGGTTCCGGCTTAGGCTCTGGTTTAGGAGTTGGAGCTGGAGTTGGACCTGGGTATGGAGTTGGATTTGGTGTAGGATCCTTAGGAATGTAGTTGATTGGTGTATCTTTCGTTGGATCACCAGGTACCTCTGGTACTTCATATCCTTTTGTTGGATCATTTGGATCAACTGGTTTCAATGGTTGACCTTCTGGATCTACAGGGATAAATCCTGGTACATAAGGTACTTTAGGTTTATCAGATCCAGGTTTGGTTGGATCTTTAGGATCGTTTGGATAAGTAATTGGATTTGTTGGTGTTCCTGGAATATTTGGAATCCATGAACCTAACTTATCGTAAATAACTGTTTCATTGATATCCTTGATTGTATCAGGTGTTACTTGTACATCTTTAGTTGATGATTCTAGATCACCAGCTTTAGCAATGTATCCTTTCACAACTGGTACTGGGTATCCGTTGAAGATGTCATCGTTACGATCTGTTGTCCATTCTCCATATGTGATTTCACCAGTTACTAAGTTCACTTTCGCTTCACGAGTAAACTTGATAGTTTCTGTACGAGTTTCAGAAACTTCATTTCCATTGCGATCCACATACTTGATAGTACGTGTAGCTGATTTCTCAGTTACAAGATCTTTCACAGTATTTGGCCATACTGGGCTATTTGGATCGTTAGGGAATACTGGTTTACCTGGCTCTGGTGTTGATGGTGTTACTGGAGTTCCATCTGGGTTCTTCGGTAAGTTTGGATCATTTGGATCTACTGGCTTACCTGGTGTAACTGGAATAATTCTTTCAGCTACCGTTACATTAAAGATTTGATCTACAGATTTGTCTTTATCAAATACTCTGTCTGTATCTTTAGATGGGAACTCGTTCTTAACGACTCTGTATCCAGCTTTTTCAAGCTTTTCAATCGTCTTAGTTACTTCATCAACTTTAGACTTAGTGAAGTTAGCTCCTGAATCACCTTCATCAACCACTGGTGTCGATACTACTTTACCTTTTTCATCTACAAAGTTAGTGATAGCTTTTTGCTTATCAGTTACGTAAGTGATTGGTGTATCTGTGCTTGGGTCTGTTGGCACTGGTGGTACTTCATATCCTTTAGTTGGATCTTTTGGATCTACTGGTGTTAATGGAACTAGTGGGTTAGTATTTGGATCTACTGGTTTAGTTGGATCTTTTGGTACCACTGGTGTAGTTCCTGGGATATAAGGCACTTTAGGTTTATCAGTTCCTGGTTTAGTTGGATCTTTTGGATCATTTGGATACGTAACCGGAGGAACTGGTGTAGAACCTTCTGGTACTTTTGGAATCCATGAACCAAGTTTAGTGTAGACAACTTCGATGTTTTCATCTTTAGAGTCTGCAGTTAATCCTGTTGTAGCTGCTACTTCTTTTTGTTTAGCATCTTTTAGAATATAACCTTTAACTACTGGTGATTCAACTTTATCAAATGTTGTATCTCCATCTTTAGCTGTCCAGTCACCGTAAGTAATTTCACCTGTTACAGCGTTGAGATTAGCTTCACGAGTGAATGTAACTTTATCTGTTACTTTCTCAGCTACTTCCTCGCCTTTTTCGTTAACGTAAGTGATTGTACGGTTCACGTGGCGAGTTGTATCAATCTTCTTAATTAGATCTTCTGTCCATTTTGGTCCATCAGGGTTCTTAGGATCGATTGGATCACCTGGTTTTGGTTTATTAGGATCATTTGGATTTTCTGGATCCACTGGTTTGATTGGCTCAACGTGTGGTGTAACCGTTACTACGAAGTTTTGATCAACTTTTGTATCTTTATCGTAGTTCTTATCTGTAGCTGTCGTGAATCCATCAGTTACTAGGTCATATCCTAGAGCTTTCAATTCAGTAAGTTTCGCTACTGTTGAGTACTTGATTGGTTCTCCAGATTTACCTTCTAGGTTATCTGTGTGAAGTACTGTTCC
>NZ_JAODJG010000019.1:0-200 GCF_028156745.1 Streptococcus gwangjuensis | reverse complement strand
TTACGATAAGTAACTGTTTCAACACGGTCTTGGTCTTTAGCTTGAACTCCACTTACAGCTGGGATTTCTGATTTATCCGCTGTGTAACCTGCGATGGTTGGTGATACCACTTTATCAAACGTATCATCATTAGTTGTCCAGTCTTGGAAGTCGATATGACCTGTTACCAAGTTGACATTGCTCCAACGTTTGAAGTTTAG
>NZ_JAODJG010000018.1:0-358 GCF_028156745.1 Streptococcus gwangjuensis | reverse complement strand
GAGTTGGGTTATCTGGGTTCACTGGTTCAACACGTTCTGAAAGGGTTACAGTATAGACTTGGTCACGTGCTGTATCGTAGTCATAAACCTTCGCACCACCTGCTGTGAATTCATCACTAACAAGCTTGTAACCTTGTTTCTTGAATTCTGTGATTTGACTTGTAGTGCTGTAGGCAATGGCTTCACCTGACTTACCTGTCACTTCATCTGTTGTGAGAACACGGTCACCGTTAGTACTTACATAACGGATAACAGCCTTTTGGGCATCCTTACGATAAGTAACTGTTTCAACACGGTCTTGGTCTTTAGCTTGAACTCCACTTACAGCTGGGATTTCTGATTTATCCGCTGTGTAACC
>NZ_JAODJG010000017.1:0-272 GCF_028156745.1 Streptococcus gwangjuensis | reverse complement strand
TTATAGCCTTGTTTCTTGAATTCTGTGATTTGACTTGTTGTGCTGTAGGCAATGGCTTCACCTGACTTACCTGTCACTTCATCTGTTGTGAGAACGCGGTTACCGTTAGTACTTACATAACGGATAACAGCTTTTTGGGCATCCTTACGATAAGTAACTGTTTCAACACGGTCTTGATCTTTAGCCTTCACTCCACTTACAGCTGGGATTTCTGATTTATCCGCTGTGTAACCTGCGATAGTTGGAGAGACTACTTTATCAAACGTATCATC
>NZ_JAODJG010000016.1:0-299 GCF_028156745.1 Streptococcus gwangjuensis | reverse complement strand
TCCTCCTAGACTCTCTGAAAAGAGGATAACTCCTCTAAGTAGGGGAACCATTATATTTTCCGCATAAGACTTAGCGCTATCATAGGCTGCCCCTTTCAACTCCTCCTCTGTAATCAAATTATTAAAGGCACTAATGACATCGTTATAATAATTCACACGGCTGCTTAATACACTATTTGCTGTACTACCCTGCGAATCTGCTGAGCCTATATCTACTTTAATCCCCATTCTTCTCCTCCTTCTCCTCATTTTGTAATTCAAGACGGCGTTGTTGAAAAAGAAGTTCCTCTTTTTCGCCC
>NZ_JAODJG010000015.1:0-299 GCF_028156745.1 Streptococcus gwangjuensis | reverse complement strand
TCCTCCTAGACTCTCTGAAAAGAGGATAACTCCTCTAAGTAGGGGAACCATTATATTTTCCGCATAAGACTTAGCGCTATCATAGGCTGCCCCTTGCAACTCCTCCTCTGTAATAAAATTATTAAAGGCACTAATGACATCGTTATAATAATTCACACGGCTACTTAATACACTATTTGCTGTACTACCCTGCGAATCTGCTGCGCCTATATCTACTTTAATCCCCATTCTTCTCCTCCTTCTCCTCATTTTGTAATTCAAGACGGCGTTGTTGAAAAAGAAGTTCCTCTTTTTCGCCC
>NZ_JAODJG010000014.1:0-297 GCF_028156745.1 Streptococcus gwangjuensis | reverse complement strand
GTTGGAGAGACTACTTTATCAAACGTATCATCATTAGTTGTCCAGTCTTGGAAGAAAATTTGACCAGTCACTAGGTTAATACGACTCCAACGTTTAAAGTTCAGTGTTTCAACCACATCATCCTTAGCCTTGCTTCCATCTTCGTAAACGTAATGGATGGTACGGCTAACACTTTCCTTGTTATCCAAATCATGGACACTAGCTGGCCAACGTGGGCTATCTGGTTGTCCTGGATTGACTGGGGTGTTTGGTTGTGGAGTTGGGTTATCTGGGTTAACTGGTTCAACACGTTCTGAA
>NZ_JAODJG010000013.1:0-326 GCF_028156745.1 Streptococcus gwangjuensis | reverse complement strand
GTCTCTCCAACTATCGCAGGTTACACAGCGGATAAATCAGAAATCCCAGCTGTAAGTGGAGTTCAAGCTAAAGACCAAGACCGTGTTGAAACAGTCACTTATCGTAAGGATGCCCAAAAAGCTGTTATCCGTTATGTAAGCACTAACGGTAACCGTGTTCTCACAACAGATGAAGTAACAGGTAAGTCAGGAGAAGCCATTGCCTACAGCACAACAAGTCAAATCACAGAGTTCAAGAAACAAGGCTATAACCTTGTTAGCGATGAATTCACAGCGGGTGGTGCTAAGGTTTATGACTACGATACAGCACGTGACCAAGTCTACAC
>NZ_JAODJG010000012.1:0-224 GCF_028156745.1 Streptococcus gwangjuensis | reverse complement strand
GGTTACACAGCGGATAAATCAGAAATCCCAGCTGTAAGTGGAGTTCAAGCTAAAGACCAAGACCGTGTTGAAACAGTTACTTATCGTAAGGATGCTCAAAAAGCTGTTATCCGTTATGTAAGCACTAACGGTAACCGTGTTCTCACAACAGATGAAGTGACAGGTAAGTCAGGTGAAGCCATTGCCTACAGCACAACAAGTCAAATCACAGAATTCAAGAAACA
>NZ_JAODJG010000011.1:0-390 GCF_028156745.1 Streptococcus gwangjuensis | reverse complement strand
GGAAAGTGTTAGCCGTACCATCCATTACGTTTACGAAGATGGAAGTAAGGCTAAGGATGATGTAGTTGAAACACTGAACTTCAAACGTTGGAGTCATATTAACCTAGTGACTGGTCATATTGACTTCCAAGACTGGACAACCAATGATGATACGTTTGATAAAGTGGTCTCTCCAACTATCGCAGGTTACACAGCGGATAAATCAGAAATCCCAGCTGTAAGCGGAGTGAAGGCTAAAGACCAAGACCGTGTTGAAACAGTCACTTACCGTAAGGATGCTCAAAAAGCTGTTATTCGTTACGTAAGCACTAACGGTAACCGTGTTCTCACAACAGATGAAGTAACAGGTAAGTCAGGAGAAGCCATTGCCTACAGCACAACAAGTCAAAT
>NZ_JAODJG010000010.1:0-263 GCF_028156745.1 Streptococcus gwangjuensis | reverse complement strand
GATGATACGTTTGATAAAGTAGTCTCTCCAACTATCGCAGGTTACACAGCGGATAAATCAGAAATCCCAGCTGTAAGTGGAGTGAAGGCTAAAGACCAAGACCGCGTTGAAACAGTTACTTACCGTAAGGATGTTCAAAAAGCTGTTATCCGTTATGTAAGTACTAATGGTAACCGTGTTCTCACAACAGATGAAGTGACAGGTAAGTCAGGTGAAGCCATTGCCTACAGCACAACAAGTCAAATCACAGAATTCAAGAAACA
>NZ_JAODJG010000009.1:0-503 GCF_028156745.1 Streptococcus gwangjuensis | reverse complement strand
GAATCACCAGTAGTTAAAGGTTATATTCTAAAAGATGCTAAACAAAAAGAAGTAGCAGCTACAACAGGATTAACTGCAGACTCTAAAGATGAAAATATCGAAGTTGTCTACACTAAACTTGGTTCATGGATTCCAAAAGTACCAGAAGGTTCTACACCAGTTCCTCCAGTTACGTATCCAAACGATCCAACAGATCCAACGAAACCAGGAACACCAACAACAGTGA
Source organism: Streptococcus gwangjuensis (assembly GCF_028156745.1). GTDB lineage: Bacteria > Bacillota > Bacilli > Lactobacillales > Streptococcaceae > Streptococcus > Streptococcus gwangjuense_A. Next base: position 277 of record NZ_JAODJG010000009.1, on the reverse strand, counting down.
TTCCTCACGTTCCAGGAACAACTCCAAAAGATCCAAATGGAAATCCACTGAAACCAGTAGATCCAAATGATCCAAGTAAAGGATATGTTCCACCAACACCTGAAAACCCAACAGAAGATACGCAAATCACTTATGAGAAAGATACTCAAAAAGCGAAAGTAACTTATGTGGTAGAAGGAACAGGAACAGTACTTCACACAGATAACCTAGAAGGTAAATCTGGAGAACCAATCAAGTACTCAACAGTAGCGAAACTTACTGAATTGAAAGCTCTAGG